>NZ_JACGMO010000112.1:0-26696 GCF_015354745.1 Micromonospora sp. S-DT3-3-22 | reverse complement strand
CGATCTCCGGGCGGCACCCGGTGTCGGCGGTGAACCGGACCCGGCCACCGCTGGTCACCCGGCCCTGCACGGCGACGAACTCCCCGGCGTCGGCGCGCAGCCGGGGACCCGACGCGCCGGCCCGCACCCCGGCCCGCCAGTCGGCCGGCAGCCGGTCGGCGACCCGGTCCAGCAGGGCCCGCTCGCCACCCTCGGCGACCAGCACGTCCAGCCCCCGGCTCAGGGTCGCGCCGTCGGCCATCGGGGTGATCCGGCAGCCGCGCTCGACCTGCGGGCCGGTCAGCGCCCAGGCGCCGTCGCCGACCGCCGCGACCAGTTCACCGAGCGCCCGGTCGACCACCGGGCCGGCCTCGGCGAGGGTGCGCTGTTCCTTGACGGTCGGCGGGTCGTGCCGGGCCGACCACCAGGTGAGCCCGCCCACCACCACCGCCCAGGCCACCGTCACGGCCAGCAGCCAGGCCAGCCGGCGGCGCGGCGCGGACGGACCGGTCGGTGGGGCGTACCCCTGCTGGACGGCACCGTTCACCGGGCCATCGTGTCACGCCCCCGCCGCCGGCCCACCCGCCGGTGGTCCGGCGTCAGGCGCGCGGTACGGCGAGCCGGTAGCCGACGCCGCGTACGGTCTGCACCTGCGGGCCGCCGGGCACCTCGCGCAGCTTGCGGCGCAACCGCTTGACCGCCGAGTGCAGGATGGCCGCGTCGCCCAGCCAGGCGCCGCCCCAGACCGAGCCGAAGATCCGTTCGTAGCTCCAGACCGCCCCCGGGTCGCCGGCCAGCCGGGCCAGCAGTTCCCGTTCCAGCCGGGTCAGCGCCAGCGGCTCCCCCTGCCAGGTGACCAGGTGGCGGGCCGGGTCGACGACGAGGTAGCCGCAGCGCACCGGGAGCTGCTCCGGCGGGGACGCGGGAGCCGGCACCGGCGGGGTGGGGAAGAGCATGGCGCGCAGCTCGGCCAGGTCGGCGCAGATCACCACCGGGCCGAGGTCGTCGAGCCGGCGGACCACCCGCTCCCGGACCGAGACGTCAGCGCTGACACAGACCACGAAAGGGATGTCGACACCGGTCACCCGTCCTCCCCAGGACCACACCCGCCGCCCGCTGCCCGGCGGCCCCGTCTGCCCACGACGGGGGCCGGCGCGGCCTGCCGTCAGCCTAGCGGTCAGCGTGGCGCCCGGTTACTGACCGAATACTGACCGACCCGATCCATTGATCAGCTTGGTTCTCCGGCTGAGCATGATGCACAGCGGCCGTGGGGGGGCCACGCAGCACCCACCACCGGCCACCTCCTCAGCCGCTGCGCGTGGCCGCGACCCCGGCACACGCGGCCGGGCCCGAACCGATCGGGCCCGACGACGTGGGGAGGAACAGCGTGCTCAGACGACCGACCGGACGACCGTCCCGGTGGCGATTGGTGGCCGCGCTCGCGGCCGGACTCCTGGGCCTCACCGCCCAGCCCGCACTACCCGCCGGGGCCGCGCCGGCCGCGCCCCGGGCCACCGTGGACCGGCAGGTCCTCGACGGGCTCGCCGACGGCACCGAGACCTTCCTGGTCTACCTGCGCGAACAGGCCCCGCTCGCGCAGGCGGCCCGGCTGCGCAGCCCGGACGCCCGCGCCGACGAGGTACACCGGCTGCTCACCACCACCGCCGAACGGACCCAGCGTGACCTGCGGGCCGTGCTCGACGACCGCAAGGCCACCTACACCGCTTACTGGATCGCCAACGCGCTGCGGGTGACCGGGGACCGGGCGCTGCTGGACACCATCGCCGCCCGGCCCGAGGTCGAGCGGATCGCACCGACCCGCAGCTACCCGCTGATCCGTCCGGTGCGCGGCACCGCCGCCCGCGCCGGCACCGACGCCGTCGAGTGGGGGCTGACCAACATCGGCGCGCCCCGGGTCTGGGACGAGTTCGGCGACCGGGGTGAGGGGCTGGTCGTCGCCAACATCGACAGCGGCGTGCAGTTCGACCACCCCGCGCTCGTCGGCTCCTACCGGGGCAACCTCGGTGGCGGCACGTTCGACCACAACTACGACTGGTACGACCCGGCCGGCATCTGCCCGCAGGACGCGCCCTGCGACAACAACGACCACGGCACGCACACCATGGGCACCATGGTCGGCACCGACGGCTCCGCCAACCAGGTGGGGGTCGCCCCCGGCGCGAAGTGGATCGCCGCCAAGGGCTGCGAGTCCAACAACTGCTCGGACGCCTCGCTGCTGGCCGCCGGCCAGTGGGTGCTCGCCCCGACCGACCTCAACGGGCAGAACCCCCGCCCCGACCTGCGCCCCGACATCGTCAACAACTCCTGGGGCGGTGACGGCGGCGACCCGTGGTACCAGCAGACCGTGGCCGCCTGGCGGGCCGCCGGGATGTTCCCGGTCTTCTCCGCCGGCAACGACGGCCCGGCCTGCGGCAGCGCCGGCTCCCCCGGCGACAACCCCAACGCGTACGCGGTCGGCTCGTACGACGTGAACAACGCCATCTCCAGCTTCTCCGGGCGGGGGAACGCCACCGACCCGGCCGGGTTGAAGCCGAACATCGCCGCACCGGGGAGCAACGTGCGTTCCAGTGTCCCCGGCAACGGGTACGCGTCGTTCAGCGGCACCTCGATGGCCGCCCCGCACGTGGCCGGCACGGTCGCCCTGATCTGGTCGGCCGCGCCCAGCCTGCGCGGGGACATCGCCGGCACCGAGGCGCTGCTCGACCGCACCGCGACCGACGTCGACGCGACCACCTGCGGGGGCACCGCCGCCGACAACAACGTCTTCGGTGAGGGGCGGCTCAACGCGTACGAGGCGGTCCGGCAGGCCCCGCGCGGGCCGGTGGGCCAGGTCAGCGGCCGGGTCACCGACGCGGCCGGCGGCGACCCGGTGGCGGGTGCCACCGTCGCCACGGGCGCGCGCAGCGTCACCACCGGCACCGACGGCAGGTACTCGCTGACCGTCCCGGCCGGCGAGACCACGCTGACCGTGTCCGCGTACGGCTTCCGCACCGCGACGGGCACCGTGACCGTCCCGGAGGACGGCACGGTCACCCGGGACTTCGCCCTGACGGCCACCCCGACGGTCACCGTCTCCGGCCGGGTCACCGACGGCTCCGGGCACGGCTGGCCGCTGTACGCCAAGATCGAGGTCGCCGGCCGTCCCGGCGCGCCCGTCTTCACCGACCCGGTGACCGGCCGGTACTCGTTCACCGTGGCCGGCAACACCGACTACAAGCTCACCGTCACCGCGAAGTACCCGGGCTACCGGACGGTGACGAAGGACCTGACCGTCGGCGCGACGGGCACCACGGCCGACATCCCGGTCCCCGTCGAGGCGGCCTGTGTCGCCGCCGGCTACACCGGCAGCCTCAGCGCGCCGCTGCTGTCGCAGAGCTTCGACGGCACCACCGCGCCGGAGGGCTGGACGGTGCGCAACCGCACCGACAAGGGCGGCTGGGTCTTCAACGACCCGGGCGCGCGGGGCAACCTGACCGGCGGCACCGGCGGGTTCGCGATCATCGACAGCGACAAGCTCGGCACCGGCAACACCCAGGACACCGACCTGGTCGCCCCGCCGGTCGACCTGTCCGCCTCGGCCGCGCCGCTGCTGCGGTTCCGCAGTGACTGGCGGGCCGTCGGGATCAGCGACACCGCCGACGTGGACGTCTCCACCGACGCCGGGGCGAGCTGGACGAACGTCTGGCACCAGACCGCCAGCCGGCGCGGCCCCCGGGTCGAGGAGGTGCCGCTGACCCCGGCGGCCGGCGCGGCCGGCGCGCTGGTGCGCTTCCGGTTCAAGGGCACCTTCGCCTGGTGGTGGCAGGTGGACGACGTCCAGCTGGTGAACCGGGACTGCACCCCCGTCCCGGGTGGCCTGGTGGTCGGTAACACCACCGACCGCAACACCGGCGCCGCCGTCAACGGGGTGACGGTGACCAGCGTCGACCGGCCCACCGACACGGCCGTCTCGGCGGCCACCCCGGACGACCCGAACCTGCCGGACGGCTTCTACCACCTCTTCTCGGGGCTGACCGGCACCCACCCGTTCACCGCCTCCCGGCCGCCGTACACGGCGGTCACCCAGCAGGTGAGCGTGGTGGCCGACAGCACCCGTCGGGCCGACCTGGCCCTGGCCGCGGGGCGGCTCACCGTCAGCACCACCACGATCGAGGCCCATCAGCCGTACGGCAGCACCCGCAACGCCAAGGTGACGGTACGCAACACCGGCACCGCCCCGGCGACCGTGGAGCTGCTGGAACGCGGTGGCGGGTTCGAGGTGCTGTCCACCGCCGGCGCGCCGCTGCGGGAGCAGGTGGTCAAGGGGATCAGCACCGGGCGTACCGGTGCCCGTTACGGCGGCGGGTCCGTCGACGCCGCGCCGCAGGCCGACGACGCCTGGGCCCGGATCACCAACCTGCCCGCCGCGATCTACGACAACGCGGCGGCCAACCTGGACGGCAAGGTCTACTCGGTCGGCGGCGGTGGCGACACCGGCAACGAGCGCAAGGCCTGGGTGTTCGAGCCGGCCACCGGCGTCTGGACGGCGCTGCCCGACCTGCCGCACGCCCGCTCCAAGCCGTCCGCCGTGGGGATCGGCGGCAAGCTGTACGTGATCGGCGGTTGGGGCGACGGCGAGGGTCCGGAGCCGTCGGTGGACGTCTTCGACCCGGCCACCGGCGCGTGGAGCACCCTGGCCGGGGCGGTCAACCCGGCACCCGCCGCCGCGGCCGGCACCGCCGTGGCCGGTGGCAAGGTGTACCTGGTCGGCGGCTGCGTCGACAGCACCTGCACGGAGACCGACAAGCTGGTGGTGTTCGACCCGCGCTCCGGGACGTTCCGCACCGGCGCGGCCTACCCGCACCCGGTCTCCTGGGTGTCCTGCGGCGGGATCGGCAGCCAGGTGTACTGCGCGGGCGGGGTCGCCGCCGACGAGTACACCGACACCTGGCGGTACGAGCCGGCGTCGGACACCTGGAGCCCGCTGCCGAACCTCCCGGTCGACCTGTGGGGCTCCCAGTACGCGTCGGCCGGCGGCATGCTGGTGCTGGCCGGCGGGGTGACGGGCGGCTCGACGTCGGTCACCAACCGGACGCTCGGCTTCGACCCGGTCGCCGGGGCCTGGAAGAACCTGCCGAACGCCCAGTTCAACAGGTACCGGGGTGCCGCCGCCTGCGGGGCGTACAAGATCGGCGGGTCGCCCAGCTCGTTCGTCGGCTCGGCCGACAGCGAACGGCTCGGCGGGCTGGAGGGCTGCGCGGACGCCAGTGACCTGCCGTGGCTGTCCACCGCACCGACCAGCTTCACGCTCGCCCCGGGGGCGTCCCAGACGGTCACCGTCACGCTGACCGCCACGGCGGCGGCCGGGGTGCTCCAGCCCGGGGCGTACTCGGGTGAGCTGGGGATCACCTCGGACACGCCGTACCCGGTGTCGGCGGTCGGCGTCGAGATGAACGTCTCGCCGCCGAACAACTGGGGCAAGATCCAGGGCACGGTGACCGGGGTGACCTGCGGCGGCCAGACCGTCGGCGTCCCGGCGACGATCCGGCTGAACCTGGTCAACTCGACCACCGGCGTCACGCTCACCGCCGACGCCCAGGGTCGCTACGCCTGGTGGCTGCCGAAGGGCAAGTACGAGGCGATCGTGGCCAAGGACGGTTGGGTGCCCCAGGTCCAGCGCACCGTCGTGGAAGCGGGCATCGTCGGGACGCTCAACTTCGGGCTGACCCCGACGTCGACCTGCGCGGGCGTCCGGGCATCCGGCCTCTGACCGGCTGACCGGCCCCACCCGGTGGCCGTCGACCCCGCCCGGGGTCGGCGGCCACCGCCATCTCCCCGGCCGCCTCGCCCCGCGTCCGCCCCGCCCCGTGGGGCGGCGTCCGTCGTGATCCAGCGCTGTTGGGCCGTTGTAGCGGTATCAGTGCGTACTGATACCGCTACATCGCTGACTACGTGTTGACGGTGGTGCCCCGACGAGCTTCGGTCGCCGGGGACCGACCTCTCCGTCGGCTCGGGGAAGCCACACCATGTTCTGGACCGGGGAGAGCGTCCCCCATCGGGATCAGTAGGGCAGCAGAGCAGCAGGACAGCGGTGCACAGGCGGCGGCACGTGAGCAACGTCGGCGCAGCCCCGAAAACGCCCTCAGGTTCAGATCAGGGCTTGCGCAACCAGGTCGCCGGATCGGTGATGTAGATGCCCTTGCCCTGGTGACGGCTGATCACCCCGAGCGCCTCCAGCCGCACGTTGACCAGGTTGATCGTCGACGGACTGACGTTGAACCGGCTGCACTGCTCGCTGATCGAGGGCAGCTTGTCCCCCGGCTTGTACTTACCCGACCTGACGTCGGCGACGATCTCGTCGGAGATCCGGATGTAGTCCGGGGTCGCAGGCATGGCACTCCTCGCGTGGCACCCGCGATTCGATCACGCTCTCATCACGGCATGCAACTACGCACTGCAACCGGTCGTTGACTCTTTCAAGTTCCTCAAATAAGTTGGTCGGCGAGCGCTCCTCGCGTGGCAACGAGCAGGGCTCTCCCCCCGGCCGGGGTGGGTGCAGTGGAAGGGAAACCGCCTGCCCCGGCCACCTTCCACGGCAGCACGGTCCCCCGCTGCCCCCTGCGGAGAGGTGGTCCCATCGTGTGCAGGTTCCTCCGGCTGTTCCGCCGGAACCGTTCGACGACAACCGACCGACCCCCGACCAACGAGGTCCCGACCAGCCATGCCGCGAGCAGCCGGACCGGCAGCCGTCCCGTCAGGCGGTCCGGACCGCCGGGGCGGCCGAATACCGGGCACCACCACAGGCCGGCGGCATACCACCACCAACCGGCGAACCACCACCGATCGGTGGCGTACCGGCCGCTGTGCACGAGTCAGGTGCGGCAGCAGCGGTTCCGGCGGTCCCGGCACGGGCTGGACCCGGCCGAGGTGGACGGGTTCCTGCACCGGATCGCCGACGAGCTGGCGGTGCTGCACGCCGAGCTGGCCCGTACCCGGGAGGAGAACGCACGGATCAAGGGTGCGCTGCGCGACTGGCAGTCCCGGTTCGCGCCCCGGGTGGTGCGGGCGTGACCGCCGCGACCGGGCGGGAGCGGTTCGTCGTACACCTGACTGTCGCCGCCGACGACCTGCCGGCGGCGCGGCTGCTGGCCCGCGCGATCGGCCGGTCGCTGGCGTTCCTGCCGGAGCTGGTGCTCGGTGAGACGACCGTCTCCGAGGAGGGCGGGTCGGAACCGCAGCATCACGTCTTCTGCGACCGGCGGCTCGGTGGGCGTCGGCGCTGCGTCCGGCGGGTCGGTCACCAGGGCGGCTGCACCTCGTGACGCCGCCGGAGGGGGGCGACGGCGCGGGGCCGGTCACCCCGGGTGGGGTGACCGGCCCCGGGCCGATCGAGAGCGTGGGTCAGGCCACCGTGACGGAGACCTCGTTGACGCCCCGGTTGGCGGTCACGGCGGTGTCGCCGTTGCCGTGCCGGGACAGCGCCCGCAGGGTCCAGTTGCCCGGCGCGGCGAAGAACCGGAACTGACCGGCCGGGGAGGTGACGACCTCGGCGGTGAACTCACCCGTCGAGTCGAGCAGCCGGACGTACGCGCCGGGCACGACATCGCCCGACTCGGCCAGCACCTGGCCGGTGATGACGGTTTCCTTCTCCAGGTCCAGGCTGGCCGGCAGGGGCGCGGACTGGTCCGGTGCGGCGCAGCCGGCGGCGGTGGGAGCAGTCATGGCTCAGGCCTCCCCGGGCTCGTCGCCGAGGGCCACCGGCACGCCGACCAGCGAGCCGTACTCGGTCCAGGAACCGTCGTAGTTCTTGACGTTGGTGTGGCCGAGCAGCTCCTGGAGGACGAACCAGGTGTGCGAGGAGCGCTCGCCGATCCGGCAGTAGGCGATGGTCTCCTTGCCGTCGTCCAGCCCGGCGTCGGCGTAGATCTTGCGCAGCTCGTCGTCGGACTTGAAGGTGCCGTCCTCGTTGGCCGCCTTGGACCACGGCACGCTGATCGCGGTGGGGATGTGCCCGGCCCGCTGCGCCTGCTCCTGCGGCAGGTGGGCGGGGGCCAGCAGCCGGCCGGCGAACTCGTCGGGGCTGCGCACGTCGACCAGGTTCTTGGTGCCGATCGCGTCGACGACCTCGTCGCGGAAGGCCCGGATCGAGGTGTCCGGCTCGCTCGCGACGTACTGGGTGGCCGGACGGGTGACCGCGTCGGTGACCAGCGGGCGGGCGTCCAGCTCCCACTTCTTGCGACCGCCGTCGAGCAGCTTGACGTCGCGGTGGCCGTAGAGCTTGAAGTACCAGTACGCGTACGCGGCGAACCAGTTGTTGTTGCCGCCGTAGAGGACCACGACGTCGTCGTTGCCGATGCCCCGCTCGGAGAGCAGCGCCTCGAACTGGGCCTTGTTGACGAAGTCCCGGCGGATCGGGTCCTGGAGGTCGGTCTTCCAGTCGAGCTTGATGGCACCGGCGATGTGGCCGGTGTCGTAGGCCGAGGTGTCCTCGTCGACCTCGACGAAGACGACGCCCGGGGCGTCGAGGTTCTTCTCGGCCCATTCGGCCGAAACGAGTGCGGTGTCGCGACTCATCAGATCACTCCCTGGTGAGGATGGGTGGTGAGCCAGCGCGGGTGGTGGAGATCGGTGATGTCGCACCCTGCGCGGGACCCATAGAGGAACGGATCACGGGTTCGTGCGACGGCGCCGCTGCCGGGCGTTTCGGAGGGTTGGCACCCGAAGGTCAGGGACCCTGGGTGCGGTGGCCGCTGGGCGGCCGGAGACAGCCCCGCCGTCAGATGACGGAGCGACACAGGCAGGTGGCCACGCGGCACAGGTCGACCGCGCGCCGTTTGGTGAGGTGCGTCCCCATGGGCTCGGAGCCTACCAGCCGTCCCGGAGAGTGCCAGCTCACGACCAGCATGCGGGACGCGGGCCCACCAGGCGGGCAGCGCCGGGTGGGTGCCGCGTCCAGAACTGAGCGCTGACTCAGCTCGGCGAGTTGATCGGGACGTCCTTCGCGTCGGCGGTCACCGTGAGCCCCTCCGGGCGCGGCTCGACCTTGCGCACGTTGAGCTGGAACGGCAGCGACGGCAGGGGCACGTCCACCGAGATGCCCCGGGCGTAGTTGTTCAGCAGGGTCCGGGCCAGCGGCACCGCCGGCAGCCCCTGGGCGTTCAGGTCGCTGAACTTCAGCGACACCTTGCCGTCGTCGGCCACGGTGACGTCGGCGGTGCCGGTGACGGTGAGCTTCTGGCCGAGGATGTCGACAGGCGCGGTGACGGCGAGCTTGCCGTTCTGCTCACCGAGCTTGAGCCCCGGCCGGTCCAGCAGCTTGGCCAGGCTGTCGTAGGTGACCGTGCCGGTGCCGGCCACCGTCTCGGCCACCACCTCGCCCTGCCCGGAGCGGATGGTGTCCAGCGGGGCGCGCACGTTACGGGCGTCCACGTCGAGCCGGGGCAGGCTGACCGCGTTGCCCTCCACCGACCCCTGCACGTCGGTCAGCACGATGGAGATCCGCTCGTACCGGCCGTCGACGACCTGGGTGAGGAACGGGAACCCGCCCACGTCGACCCGGGGCGGCGCGGAGCTGGCGTCCTGCTCGGTGATCGCCTGCTGCACCTGGTCGGCGATGGCGCGTTCGGCCAGCCCGGCCGCCACCCGGTCGGCCACCACCAGCAACCCGCCCAGGATCAGCACCAGGACGACAAGTACGACGAGCCACCTGCGCCCGCGCCGCCGGGGCCGCTCCTCGTACGTCTGCGCCACGCCCGTCTCCGTCCGTCGTCGCCGTCGCGGTCGCGCGACGTGCCCGTCATCGATGCCGCCGCCCGCGGCGCACCGCTACTACCCGGGCGCCGCCGCGCCCAACCGCGCCGCGCGCCCCACCGCCGTCAGCCGGCGTCAGAGAAAGAGCACACACATGGCGTACGCCGCCGGAGCGGCCAGCGCGAACCCGCCCAGCGGACCCTGCATGTGCCGGGCGATCCACATGGTGGGCGGCTCGCCGGCCATCAACCGGCCCGCCTCGGCGTAGCCGACGGCGAGGTCGGCCAGCACGGCGGTGGCCGCGGTGACCAGCCCGATGACCGCGGCGCTGGTCGGGGTGAAGCCGACCAGGTAGCTGCCGAGCAGGGCGCTGGTGAGGGTGCCGACCATCGCGCCGACGACCACCCCGGCGGCCCCCCGGGGCACCTGCGGCGCGAGCCGGGGCCAGGCGAGCACGGCGTCGGTGAGCCGGGCCACGGTGAGGGCGACGCCGGTGGCGGCCAGGCAGACGGTGATCGCCTGGGTGCCGGCGGGAATCCGGCTGAGCGTGATCAGGGTGGCGAACGCCACCACGCCGACCACGATGAGCAGGGTGGTGCCGAGCGAGTCGGTCACCCGGACCCGGTCCACCCGGCGGACGAGCTGGCCCAGCACCCCGACCAGGAACCCGCCCAGCGCCACGTACCCGAGCGGGGCCAGCCCGGCCACGTCGGTCTGCACGGCGGCGACGTCGGCCGCGGCGGCGACCACGCCGCTGGTCAGCGCGACCAGCAGCAGCGCGGGCGGGCGCATGGCCATCGTCCAGGCCAGCACGAAGAGCAGTTGCACGCCGAACACGATGATCGCGAACGGCAGCCGGTGCCCGGGGCCGGCGGTCTGCGCGCCGAGCACCAGGCCGACGCCGAGCAGCGCGGCGAACCCGGCGACGGTCAGCGAGAGCGGGCGGCGTACCTCGACCGGCTCGATCGGCTCCTCGTCCGGCTCGACCTCGTCGTCCTCGGTGCGGCGCGGCTGGCCGCCCTTGCGGAACCGGCGTGGGCCGCGCTCGCGTCGGCTCCCGGCGTCGTCGTCGGGGGCGGGGCGGGGGCCGGGCGCGGGCCCTCCGGCCGGGCCGGCGGGCCCGTCGGGGGCGTCGTCGGCCCACGGGTCACGGCCGGTCTCGGGCGAGGTGGAGGGAAACACGCCCCGATCGTGCCAGACCGACGGGGTTCGGCGGGGATCACGGGGCGCCGGACGGGGATCACGGTTTCGGCGACGTTAAAACCTGACCGGTGATCACGGGCAGATCCGACAAACAGGAAAGGACGCCGGGGTGACAGCGGAGCAATCGGTTACGCTCAGGCTGTTACCCGCCCGTCAGCGACGCCGGGACCCACGCAAGTTCTCAGCGCCCTGCCCACCCGCGGGGCAGCTGGTCGCGTGCGGCCGAAGGGCCGCCGGGACGGAGGTGATCGTGTGGAGCTCCTGCTGCTGGTGACCGCGCGCGCAGGTGAGCCCTCGGCGGTGCTGCCGGCACTCGACCTGTTGCCGCATTCGGTCCGTACCGCACCGCGTGACGTCCGCACCCTGGTTTCCGGGCCCAGCCCGGACGCGGTGCTGGTCGACGCCCGGTCGGAGTTGAGCGAGGCCCGTGCCACCTGTCGTATGCTGCACGCCACCGGCCTGGGCGTGCCGCTGGTCGCGGTGGTGACCGAGGCCGGCCTGATCGCCCTGAACGCCGACTGGGGCGTCGACGACGTGATCCTGGCCGGGGCGGGTCCGGCCGAGGTGGAGGCCCGGCTGCGGCTCGCGGTGGGCCGACTGAGCAACGCCACGTCCGGGGCCGGTGGGTCGATCCGGGCCGGCGAGCTGAACATCGACCCGGACACCTACGCGGCGAAGCTGAAGGGCCGGCCGCTCGACCTCACCTACAAGGAGTTCGAGCTGCTCAAGTTCCTCGCCCAGCACCCGGGCCGGGTGTTCACCCGGGACCAGTTGCTGCGCGAGGTCTGGGGCTACGACTACTTCGGCGGCACCCGTACGGTGGACGTGCACGTCCGGCGGCTGCGGGCCAAGCTCGGCTCGGAGTACGAGTCGATGATCGGCACGGTCCGCCAGGTGGGCTACAAGTTCGTGGTCCCGCCGTCGTCCCGGTCGCTGCCCGAGTCCGAGCCCGCACCGCTGCCGGTCTGATCGGGGGCGGTGGCACCGCACCCCGATAGGACTATTTCCGATACGCCCCTTTTGCTCCTGTTGTCGGTTCTATTCTTGGTGCCGTAATCAGCAGGGGCGAGAGGGGCTACGGTGCGTGCACTGACCACGGGGGCGACGCGAGGGCCGTCCCGCGATCCGGACCGGCGGTGGCGCTGATGCGTACCCGGTCGACCGGCGGGACCATCGGCGTCGTCACGCTGGTGCTGGCCGCCCTGCTCGGGTCCGCGTACGCGCTCGGCCGCAGCATGACCCCCGACCCGCCCCGCCAGCCCCTCGGCGCGGCGGCGCAGGTCGACGGCGCCCAGTACGGCGAGCAACCCGCCGACCCGGCCGCCCCGCCCGCCACCACGGACGGCACCCGCCCCGACGCGTCCACCCCGGCCGACACTCCCACCGCCGGGGCCGACCCGGACGCGCCGCAGCCCGCCAGCGGCGGTGACGGCCCGTTCGGCAGTCACGCCAGCACCGGCACCGGCGAGGTCGCGCTGACCTTCGACGACGGCCCCGACCCGACGTACACGCCGCAGGTGCTGGAGGTGCTGCGAACGTACGGCGTCAAGGCGACGTTCTGCGTGGTCGGCGAGAACGCCCAGGACCACCCGGACCTGATCCGGGCGATCGTGGCCGACGGGCACACCCTGTGCAACCACTCGTGGCACCACGACGTGCTGCTCGGCAAACGCTCCCCCGCCCTGATCCGGGCCGACCTGGTCCGGACCAACGACGCCATCCACGCCGCCGTGCCGGACGCCCCGGTCAGCTACTTCCGGCAGCCCGGCGGGGCCTGGACGTACCCCGTGGTGTCGGTCGCCGAGGGGCTGGGGATGACCCCGCTGCACTGGACCGTCGATCCCAACGACTGGCAGGTCCCCGGGGCCGCGAAGATCACCGCGACGGTCTCCGGGGACACCGGGCCGGGCGCGATCGTGCTCATGCACGACGCCGGTGGCGACCGGCAGGGCACGGTGGACGCGCTGCGTCGGCTGCTGCCCGACCTGACCGGCCGGTTCCGGCTGGAGGCGCTACCGCCCGGCGGGGCCAACTGAACCGGCGACGCCGACTACCGTGTCGGGATGAGCAGCGTCGAACCGACCGTCGACCGGGTGGCCCGCACCGACCGCCTCACCCCGGACGAGGTGACCGAGGTGCTGGCCCTGGCCCGGCTCGGCGGCGACGCCGACGGGGCCGACCCGTTCGACGAGCACACCCTGCTGCGGCTGCGTGACCCGCACGCGGCGGCCGGGCACCTGACCGCCCGCGCCCCCGACGGCACCCTGACCGGGTACGCCCACCTGGACACCACCGAGCCGGCGTCCGGGGTCGGGGTGGAGTTGGTGGTGCACCCGGCCTTCCGGCGGCGGGGCACCGGGCGGGCGCTGGTCCGGGGCGTCCTCGCGGCGGCGTCCGGCCCGCTGCGGGCCTGGGCGCACGGCGACCACCCGTCCGCCGCCGCGCTCGCCGTGGATCTCGGCTTCACCCGGGCCCGGGTGCTCTGGCAGTTGCGCCGGCCGCTGACCGGTGCGGTGCCACCGCCCCGTCTGCCGGACGGGGTGACGCTGCGTTCCTTCCGCCCCGGCGCGGACGACGACGCCTGGCTCGCGCTCAACGCCCGCGCCTTCGCCACGCACCCCGAGCAGGGCCGGTGGACCACCGACGACCTGCGGGCCCGGCTGGCCGAGCCGTGGTTCGACCCGGACGGTTTCCTGCTCGCCGTCGACGCCACCGGGCGGCTGCTCGGCTTCCACTGGACCAAGGTGCACGAGCGGCCCGGCTCGGCCCGTACCGGTGAGGTCTACGTGGTGGGGGTGGACCCGGACGCCCACGGCGGCGGCCTGGGCCGGGCGCTCACCACGGCCGGTCTGGCCTACCTGCGGGACCGGCGCGGGCTGGACCGGGTGATGCTCTACGTCGACGAGTCGAACACCGCCGCCGTCTCGCTCTACGAACGGCTCGGGTTCGCCCGCTGGTGCGGGCACGTCAACTACCACCTGGGCTGACGCTGCCCCGTTCACGCCACCCCCGGCCGGTGACCGGCCGGGGCCATGATCGGCGTGTCTCCGCGCGGTAACGGCAGGGCCACGCGCGGATAACGGCTGCCCGGATATATCGCATCAATGCGGATACCGGGACGGCAGTTCACCTAACGGACAACCCTCCCTCAGGCAGCGGTCACCTTCCCGGCCGGGGCTGTTCATGCCCCGTTCACTTCCGACCGGCGAACCGTCTACCTGGCACTTCTAGCTTTCGTGTCAGCCGGTCAGCGCCGGCACTCGGGCCCCATCCGGGCGACCTGACCAAAGACGTGAAGGGAAACCCCTCAGGTGAAGCTCCAGCGGCACGGCGCCATTGCCTGCCTCGCTCTTACCGCGGTCCTCGGCCTCAGCGCCTGCGGCTCGGACAACAACGAGCCGGCCAGCGCCTCCGCCTCCGGCTCGGCCAACGCGGCCGACTGCGGCAAGGGCACCCTGAACGCGCAGGGCTCCTCCGCGCAGAAGAACGCCATGGCTGAGTGGATCAAGGCGTACCAGCAGAAGTGCAGCGGCACCACGATCAACTACGAGTCGACCGGCTCGGGCGCGGGCATCCAGGCGTTCATCGCCGGCACCGCCGACTTCGCCGGTTCCGACTCCGCCCTCAAGCCGGAGGAGCAGCCGCAGGCCGACGCCAAGTGCAGCGGCGGCGCGGCGCTCAACCTGCCGATGGTGATCGGCCCGGTCGCGGTCGTCTACAACGTCGGCGGCGTGGACAACCTCCAGCTCAAGCCGACCACCCTGGCGCAGATCTTCGCCGGCAAGGTCACCAAGTGGGACGACCCGGCGATCAAGGCCGACAACCCGAACGCCACCCTCCCGGCCGCCCCGATCCAGACGGTGCACCGCTCCGACGAGTCGGGCACCACCGACAACTTCACCAAGTACCTGTCGAAGACCGCGCCGACGGACTGGACCTTCGGCAACAACAAGGCGTGGAAGGCCCCCGGCGGCCTCGGCGCCCCCAAGTCCGACGGTGTCGCCTCCAAGGTCAAGAGCACCGAGGGCACGATCAGCTACGTCGAGTGGTCGTACGCCGAGAACTCCGGCCTGAAGAAGGCCAAGGTGCAGAACGGGGCCGGCGAGTACACCGAACTGACCGCCGAGTCGGCCGGCAAGACCATCGCCGGGGCCAAGATCGAGGGCCAGGGCGACGACCTCAAGATGTCGATCGACTACGCCACCAAGGAGGCCGGGGCCTACCCGATCGTCCTGGTGACCTACGAGATCGTGTGCAGCAAGGGCATCGCCGCCGACAAGCTGCCGCTGGTCAAGGGTCTGCTGGGGCACGCCGCCAGCACCGAGGGCCAGGCCGAGCTGGTCGAGCTGGGCTACGCCCCGCTGCCCGACTCGGTCCGGACCAAGGTCGAGGCCGCGGTCAAGAACCTGGCCTGAGCATCCCGAGCGACATCACCTCAAGTCGAAGCGAGCGAGCAGATGGGTGAAACCCCTCACCGCTCGGCACACGCCGGCACCGGCGGACACCCCGTGACCCTGGGTCACGAGCGGTCCGCCGGTGCCTCGGCGCGCGTGGCCGAGGCACCAGTCAGCCCCCGTACCCCCGATGACGACCGTGGCCTCGGCGGAGGCGGCGGGCTGCCCCGGGCCCGCGCGTTCGGCGCGGAACGGGCGTTCCGTGGCGTGACCCTGGCCGCCGGCGTCGCCGTGCTGGTCATCATCGCGGCCATCGCGGTCTTCCTGATCGCCAAGGCCGTGCCGGCGCTGCGGGCCAACAGTGCGAACTTCTGGACCTTCGAGGGGTGGTTCCCCAACGACGATCCACCCACGTTCGGCATCGGCGCGCTCGCCTTCGGCACCCTGCTCACCGCCCTGCTGGCGCTGCTGGTCGCGGTGCCGGTGGCGCTGGGCATCGCCCTCTACCTGTCGCACTACGCGCCCCGGCGGCTCGGCACCGCGCTGGGCTTCGTGATCGACCTGCTGGCCGCCGTACCGAGCGTGGTGTTCGGCCTGTGGGGGCGGGACTACCTGGTCGGGCCGGTCGCCGACCTGTCGGCCTGGCTGAACAGGTACTTCGGCTGGATTCCGATCTTCGGCGACGGCCCGTACGGCAACTCGATCCTGCTCGGCTCCCTGGTCCTGGCGATCATGGTGTTGCCGATCATCACCTCGCTCTCCCGCGAGGTGTTCCTCCAGACCCCGACCGCCAACGAGGAGGCCGCCCTCGCGCTGGGTGCCACCCGCTGGGAGATGCTGCGCACGGCGGTGCTGCCGTACGGCCGGCCGGGCATCATCGCCGCCGTCATGCTCGGCCTCGGCCGGGCGCTCGGCGAGACCATCGCGCTCGCGCTCACCCTCGGCTCGACGTACGCCATCTCGTTCAACATCCTCGCCAACGGCGGCAACAGCATCGCCGCGAACATCGCCAACCGGTTCGCGGAGGCCAACGAGACCGGCCGCGGCGCGCTCATCGCCTCCGGCCTGGTGCTCTTCGCGATCACGCTGGTCGTCAACATCACCGCGCGCGCGATCATCTACCGCCGCCGCGAGTTCACGGAGTCGGCCGCATGACCACCACCCTCACCCCCCGCCGTTCCCGCCCGCCGGCCCAGCCGGACAGCCTGCGGGCCCGCCGCCTGCCCGGGTACGCCGCCCCTGCCCTGGCGGCGCTGGCCCTGCTGGTCGCCGCCGGCATCGTCTACGGCGTCGACCTCGGCGGCCCGGTCCTGGTCGTGGTGCTCGGCGCGGTGCTCTACCTGGCCGGTCTCTTCGTCGCGGCGAACGCGGTGGAGGGGCGGCGCTCGGCCCGCAACCGGTTCTGGAGCGCGCTGATCCACTCCGCCCTGGTGCTGGCCGTGCTGCCGCTGGCCTCGGTGGTGTGGACGCTGGTCAGCAAGGGCACCGCCCGGCTCGACGGTGACTTCTTCGGCAGCTCGATGAACAACATCGGGGCCCGGGACGCCAACGGCGGCGCGTACCACGCCATCGTCGGCACGCTGGAGCAGGTCGGCATCGCCACCGCGATCACCGTCCCGCTCGGCGTGCTCTGCGCGATCTACATCGTCGAGTACGGCCGGGGCCGGTTCGCCTTCACCATCCGGTTCTTCGTCGACGTGATGACGGGCATCCCGTCCATCGTCACCGGCCTGTTCGTGCTGGCCTTCTGGGTGCTGATCGTGTCGCCGTGGTTCAACGACGGCCAGCCCGGCTTCTCCGGCTTCGCCGCCGCGCTCGCGTTGAGCGTGCTGATGCTGCCCACGGTGGTGCGTTCCACGGAGGAGATGCTGCGGCTGGTCCCCGCGCCGCTGCGGGAGGGCGCGTACGCCCTCGGCGTGCCGAAGTGGAAGACCATCCTGCGGGTGGTGCTGCCGACCGCGCTGCCCGGCATCGTCACCGGCATCATGCTCTCCATCGCGCGGGCCGCCGGTGAGACCGCCCCGGTGCTGCTCGTCGCCGGTGGTGGCGCGGCGATCAACTTCAACCCGTTCGAGAACAACCAGTCGTCGCTGGCCCTCTTCGTCTACCAGCAGGCCGGCGAGGCGTCGAAGTACTCCCCGGCACGGGCCTGGACCGCGGCGTTGACCCTGGTCGTCCTCGTGCTCGTCCTGACCGTCGCCGCGAAGCTGCTGGCCCGCCGCAACCGGCTCGGCCGATGAACCCCGGAGGTACCACCATGGCCAAGCGCATCGACGCCACCGACGTGACCGCCTACTACGGCGGTTTCAAGGCGATCGAGAACATCAACCTGACGGTCGAGCCGAAGACGGTCACCGCCCTGATCGGGCCGTCCGGCTGCGGCAAGTCGACCTTCCTGCGGTCGATCAACCGGATGCACGAGGTGCTGCCGGGCGCCCGGGTCGAGGGCAGCCTGACCATCGACGGCCAGGACGTCTACCACCGCGACGTCGACGTGACCGCCGTCCGCCGCATGATCGGCATGGTGTTCCAGCGCCCGAACCCGTTCCCCACCATGAGCATCTTCGAGAACGTGGTGGCCGGGCTGCGGCTCAACGGGGTCCGCCGGAAGTCCATCCTGGACGAGGCCGCCGAGAAGGCGCTGCGCGCGGCGAACCTGTGGGACGAGGTCAAGGACCGCCTCGGCAAGCCCGGCGCGGGCCTGTCCGGCGGTCAGCAGCAGCGGCTCTGCATCGCCCGGACCATCGCGGTCGAGCCGCAGGTGGTGCTGATGGACGAGCCCTGCTCGGCGCTGGACCCGATCTCGACGCTGGCCATCGAGGACCTGATGTTCCAGCTCAAGGACAAGTTCACCATCATCATCGTCACCCACAACATGCAGCAGGCGGCCCGGGTCTCCGACCGCACCGCCTTCTTCTCGATCGAGAAGACCGGCGACCCCGGCCGGCTGATCGAGTACGACAACACCCAGAAGATCTTCAGCAACCCCGGCCAGAAGAAGACCGAGGACTACATCACCGGCCGCTTCGGCTGACCCCCCGCCCGACTCCCGTCCGCCCGCGTCGCCGCGCCGGGTCGTGCGGGGCGGGTCGTCCTGCGGGGGCGACCGCCGGAGCGGGGGCGGGGTCTCGGAACTCTCCTTCGGGCCCTTTCGACCTGATGACGTCGACGATTCACCCGCCCTGCGACGTCACCGGTCCCGGCCGCCCCGGCACGTGACGAGTTCTTCGCCCGGTGCGCCGGTGAGCTGCCCCCCACCGGCGGCGACCCGCCGGCCGGACCGCAGGGAGACGTCCCGCTGGTGAGTCGCCCGCCCGGTGGGCCGTGAGCCGCTGGCGTCATCAGTTCGAAAGGGTCCGAGGTGGACCTACACGGGCGGGGGCGCAGCGGAACCGGGTGCGACGGGCGGCGGCAGCCGTTGGACCCGCCTGGCCGACGCGGACCCGGCGGCAGTCAGGCGAGGGTGAAGTGCGGGGTGCCGTCCTCGGGGACGTGGAGGCGGGGGGTCACCGGGGTGGCCGCGTCCCGGGCCACCGAGGCACGCGCCACCGCAGCCACGCCACCGCCACCGACAGCGGCGGCGGCCACCTCGGCGAGGGTGACCAGGGTGGGCGGGAGCATGGTCAGCTCACCGGCCCGCGCGCGGGCCAGGGCGTCCGCCGGGCGGACCCACATGGTGTGGTCGGCCTCGCCGGAGACGTCCCGGGTCCGCTGCCCCTCGGGCAGCAGAGCGACGAAGAAGTACGTGTCGAAGCGGCGCGGCTCGAACTCCGGGGTGATCCACCGGCTCCACGGCAGCAGCAGGTCGGACCGCAGGGTGAGCTGCCGCCCGGCGAGCAGCCCGGCGAAGCCCCGACGACGTGCCTCCAGATCCTGTCGCGCGGCCTCCCAGTCGTCACCGCTGACGTCACCCACCACGGTGTCCGGGTCGGGGCCGGCCAGCAGCACCCCGGCCTCCTCGAAGACCTCCCGCGCGGCGGCGCACACCACCGCCTGGGCGGCGTCGGGCGTGACGCCCAGCCGCCCCGCCCAGGCTGCCGGGTCGGGCCCGGCCCAGTCCAGGTGCGCCTCGGAGTCCGACGGGTCGACGCCGCCGCCGGGGAAGGCGTACACCCCGCCGAAGGTCATCGCGGCGACCCGGCGGATGACGTACACCTCGAAGTCGGTGCCGGCCGGGCGGAGCAGCAGCACGGTGGCCGCGACCCGGGGCGTCGCCGGGGTGCCGCCCTCGGCGTGGAACCGACGGGCGTGCTCGACCAGGGCCGGTGGGGCGGGGAAACCGGTGCCGTCGATCGTCATGCGCCGAGCCTAGCCCCGCCGCCCGGACCACCCCCCGGGCCGACGACCCCGGTCGGTGGGCACCGACGGGCGGGACGACCACCACGGGCCACCGGTGGGCGACGGGCGGCGGGTTAGCGTGGGCGCATGACACGTTGGGGGATTCTGTCCACCGGCCACATCGCCGGCCGGTTCGCCGAGGACCTCCGGCTGGTGCCGGGGGCCGAACTGGTCGCGGTCGGCTCGCGGGCCATCGGGAGCGCCGAGGAGTTCGCCGGCCGGTACGGGGCCGACCGGGCGTACGGTTCGTGGGCGGAGTTGGCGGCCGACGACGGGCTGGACGCGATCTACGTGGCCACGCCGCACGCCGCCCACCACGAGGCGGCCCGGATCTGCCTGGAGGCCGGCCGGGCGGTGCTGCTGGAGAAGCCGTTCACCCTCGACCTGGCCACCAGCACCGAGTTGGTCGAGCTGGCGCGGGCCCGGGGGGTCTTCCTGATGGAGGCCATGTGGATGCGCTGCAACCCGCTGATCCTGCGCCTGGTCGAGCTGGTCCGGGCCGGGGCGATCGGCGAGGTTACCAGTGTGCGGGCCGACTTCGGGGTGGCCGGGCCGTTCCCGCCGGAGCACCGGATGCGCAACCCGGCGCTGGGCGGCGGCGCCCTGCTGGACCTGGGCGTCTACCCGGTGAGCCTGGCCCACCTGCTACTCGGCCTGCCGCAGCACGTGCAGGCCTGGGCGAAGCTCAGCCCGGAGGGGGTGGACGAGAACACCGGCATCGTCTTCGGGTACGACTCGGGGGCGGTCGCCACGCTGGGCTGCGGCATGGTGGGGGCGACCCCGTTGACCGCCGCGATCACCGGCACCACCGGCCGGATCGAGCTGCCCGAGCCGTTCTTCCGGCCCGGCTCGGCGGTGCTGCACCGGGCCGGTGCCGAGCCGGAGACACTCACCGACGACCCGGCCGGCGGCGGCTACCAGTACGAGGCCGCCGAGGTGCAGCGGTGCCTGGCGGCCGGGCTGACCGAGAGCACGCTGGTGCCGCACGCGGTCACGCTGGAGGTGATGGGCCTGCTGGACGACATCCGGGCCCGGATCGGCGTCGACTACGCCTGAGCACGACGTCGGGAGGGGCACCCCGGTCGCGGGGTGCCCCTCCCGAGGTGGCTCAGAACAGCGGACGGACCAGCAGGTAGGTGAGGCAGGCGATCAGCGCGGCGGCCGGGAACGTGATGATCCAGGCGAGCACGATGTTGCCGGCCACGTTCCAGCGGACGGCGGAGAGCCGCTTGGTGGCGCCCACCCCCATGATCGCCGAGGTGATCGTGTGGGTGGTGGAGATCGGGGCCTTGAGCACCAGGGCGTTGAAGTAGAGCACCGCGCTGGCCACCGTCTCGGCGGCGAAACCCTCCGGCGGGCCCAGATCGATGATCTTGCGGCCGAGGGTCCGGATGATCCGCCAACCACCGGCGTACGTGCCGAGCGCCAGCATGGTCGCCGAGGTCCAGAAGACCCAGCCCGGGATGTGCGTCTTGTCGTCCTGGAAACCGCCGGTGTAGAGGGCCAGCACCACGATGCCCATGGTCTTGGCCGCGTCCTGCATGCCGTGGCCGACCGACATCGCCGCCGCCGAGGCGGTCTGCGCCCAGCGGAAGCCCCGGTTGAGCTTGCCCGGCTGCCCCTTGCGGAACGCCCACAGGATGGCCAGCATCAGCAGGTAACCGAGGGTGAGCCCGATGATCGGGGAGAGCACCATCGGCAGGATGACCTTCTCGCCGATGGTGATCCACTGCACGACGCCGCCGGTGGAGAGCAGGGTCGCCCCGACCAGCCCGCCGAACAGCGCGTGCGAGGACGACGACGGCAGGCCGAAGTACCAGGTGATCAGGTTCCAGGCGATCGCGCCGAGCACCCCGGCGAAGACCACCCCGAGACTGCCCACCCCGGTGGGGAGGGTGACCAGGCCGTCGCCGACGGTCTTGGCGACCCCCGCGCCGAAGTGCGCGCCGACGAAGTTGCCGACCGCCGCCAGCAGCAGGGCGATCCGGGGGGTCAGCGCCCGGGTGGAGACGCTGGTGGCGATCGCGTTGGCAGCGTCGTGGAAGCCGTTGGTGTAGTCGAACGCCAGGGCCACCGCGATCACCGCCAGCACGGCGATGAGTTCGGGACTCACAGGATCAGGACTCCTTGACCGCGATGGTCTCGACTGTGTTCGCCACGTGCTCGAAGGCGTCGCAGGCGGCCTCCAGCTCGTCGGCGACCTCCTTCATCTTCAGGACGGTCAGCGCGTCGTACTCGCCGGAGAAGAGCCGGACCAGCAGCATCCGGTACGCCTGGTCGCCGTCGTTCTCCAGCCGGTTGCACTCGATCCAGTAGTCCTCGAGATCCTTCATCGACTTCAGCCGGGGCATCGCCTCGGCGGTCAGCTTGGCCTGGAGGTCGAGCACGTTGACCAGCTCGTGCAGCTCGCGCGGCAGCGACGGGAGCTTGGTGAGCCCGTAGAGGTAGAGCAGGTTGCCGACCGCCTCCAGGTGGTCCATCACGTCGTCGAGCAGCGAGCCCAGCCGGTAGATGTCCTCCCGGTCGAACGGGGTGATGAAGGTGGAGTTGATCTTCTTGTAGAGATCGTGGGTGATCTGGTCGCTGTCGTGCTCGACCTCGGTCAACCGCTCGCTGACCGACTGCACGTCGACGCCGGGCAGGGCCAGCTCGTTGAGCAGCTCGGTGCCCTTCACCAGGTTCTGCGCGGCCCTGGTGAAGAGCTCGTAGAAAGCGCCCTCGGTGGGACGGAAGGAAAACTTCACAGCACGGACCTCGTCGTGTCGGTGGAAGGGTGGCCGCCGCCCCAGGGGGCGTCCGCTGATGCATGCTAGGTACCCCACCGGAGCGGGTCTCCGCCGGCCTACCCCTGGTCAGACCCGATTCACCGCTCGTTCATCTGCTGTTCACCTCGGCCGTCACCACCGCCACTCGCCAACCGCTGGCGCTCCCGTTCCACGTCGAAACCGGCAGCCGGATACCCCAGATCAAGACCCTCGAACGTCTCCCGCAGCAGGTGCGCCACCGCCCAGTCCCGGTACCACTTACGGTCCGCCGGGACCACGAACCAGGGCGCGGCGTCCGTGTCGCACCGCCCCAGCGCCTCCGCGTACGCGGCCCGGTAGTCGTCCCAGCGGGCCCGGGAGTCGAGGTCGCTCGGCTGGTACTTCCAGTACTTCGTCGGATCGGTCAGCCGCTGCGCCAACCGCTGCGCCTGCTCGTCGGCGGAGATGTGCAGCATCACCTTGACCAGGGTCACCCCGCCGTCGGTCAGCTCCCGCTCGAAGGCGTTGATCTGGTCGTAGCGGGCCCGCCAGGTCTGCTCCGGCACCAGGGCGTCGACCCGGGCCACCAGCACGTCCTCGTAGTGCGAGCGGTTGAACACCCCGACGTACCCGGGCGGGGGCAGCGCCCGGCGGACCCGCCACAGGAAGTCGTGCCGCAACTCCTGCCGGGTCGGCGGGCCGAACGAGCGGATGTGCAGGCCGAGCGGGTTCATCGCACCGGCCACCCGCTTCACCGTGCCGTCCTTGCCACCGCAGTCCATCGCCTGGAGCACGAGCAGCAGCCGACCCGGCCGGCCCCGGCCCAGCCGCGCCCCGTCCCTGGCCGGAGCCGACACCGACGGGCCCGGCTCGCCGGCCGCCCGGGCGGTGGCGAAGAGCATCTCCTGCTGCCGGGCCAGCCCCGCGCCGACCAGCTCCACCTGCCGGCGGGCCCACGGCTTACGGTCCCTGCCCCGGCCCGCCACCGCGGGCAGACCCGGGGTGGCCCGGGGATCGACCGCCCCCAGGTCGACCGGGCCACCACCGCCGGGCACCCGCAACAACTGCCGCATCGTCGCCCCCTCGGGTACGACGACCTCCGTCTCCTCGTCTGCGCGCATCCCCCGATCCTCGCCCACCGCCGCACCCGCCGCCTCCCGGGCGTCGGCGGCACCGACGGCGGGTGCGGTGTCACGTTCTCCCACGCCGGCCCGTCCGGTGGGTGGGAGAGAATCCGCTCGGACCCGGGAGGTAGTGGTGACGGTGGACCTGGTGACGGAGTTCGAGGCCGAACGCGGGCGGCTCGTCGCGGTGGCGTACCGGATGCTCGGCAGCCGCAGCGAGGCGGAGGACGCCGTCCAGGAGACCTGGCTGCGGTACGCCGGGGCGCTCGCCGACCCGGCCCGCCGGGCCGAGATCCGGCACCTGGGCGGCTGGCTCACCACCACCTGTGCCCGGATCTGCCTCGACGTGCTGCGCTCCGCCCGGGTCCGCCGCGAGACGTACCCGGGACAGTGGTTGCCGGAGCCGGTCGTCACCCCGACGGCCGGCGGACCGGCCGGGCCGGACGGTTTCGCCCCCGACCCGGCCGACCGGGCGGTCCGGCGCGACCAGCTCGGCACCGCCCTGCTGGTCGTCCTGGAACGGCTCAGCCCCGAACAGCGGGTCGCCTTCGTCCTGCACGACGTCTTCGCGGTGCCGTTCGCCCGGATCGCCGAGGTGCTGGCGAGCACCCCCGAGGCGGCCCGCCAGCACGCCTCCCGGGCCCGCCGCGCGGTCACCGCCACCGACGTGCCCCGGCACACCGCCGACCCCGCCGAGCAGCGTCGGGTGCTCGCCGCGTTCGCCGCCGCGACCGAATCCGGCGACCTCGACACGCTGGTCCGGGTCCTCGCCCCGGACGTGGTGCTGATCGGCGACAGCGGGGGACACTTCCCGACGGCCCGCCGCCCGGTCGTCGGCGTCGAACCGGTGGCCCGCTTCCTGCTCGGCCTCTTCGCCCGGGCCGGCCGGTACGGCCAGCGCCTACGGGCCACGCCGGTGCTGGTGGACGGGGTACTCGGCCTGCACCTGGAGACGGTCCAGCCCGACGGCCGGCTGCTGCGGATGGTCACCGCGTTCACCGTGCACGACGGCCGGATCACCGGCCTGTTCCACCAACTCAACCCGGACAAGCTGCACCGGCTGCCGCCGCTTCGCCCGGACGCCACCTGGCCGCCCCGCTGGTGACCCCCGCCGCGCCGGCCGGGCCACGCCCCGTCAGACCACCAGGGCCAACCACTTCCGGTACGCCGAGGCGAACGGCTCGGTGCCGTCGCCGAGGGCGGTGAGCAGCTTCGCCGCCGCCGCCTGCGCCTGCGCCACCACCTCGTCCGGGTAGCCGAACCGGGCCCGGTGCTCGGCGAACTCGTCCTCGTCGCGCAGCTCCACCAGGCCGGTGGTCCGGCGGCGCACCACGTCCAGGTCGAGGTCGACCAGGTGGACGGTGTCGTCGCCCTCCCAGCGGGCCGGGGTGGCGAT
Organism: Micromonospora sp. S-DT3-3-22; assembly: GCF_015354745.1. Lineage (NCBI taxonomy): Bacteria > Bacillati > Actinomycetota > Actinomycetes > Micromonosporales > Micromonosporaceae > Micromonospora > Micromonospora sp. S-DT3-3-22. The sequence continues at coordinate 1,768 of NZ_JACGMO010000112.1, read as the reverse complement.
GTCGCAGTAGACCTCGCTGGTCCGGGGCGGCGGGTTGAACATGCCCGTCCACCAGGCGTGGTGCGGCACCAGCAGGACGAAGGGGATCTGCTCCACCGAGGGCCGGCCGTGGTAGACCGACACGGTGCCCTCGGTCACCCCCAGCCACACCCCGAGGTCGTCCTCGGCCAGCCGGCGGGCCGGGTAGTCGCGGTGGGCGCTGCCGTCGTACTTGCGGTAGATCACGCGGACCACGTCGCTCGGCATGAATCGCACCCTAGCCGATTCCGACCCCTCCCCGCCGCAGCGAGTTGACCCGTCCGAGGTCACGACAATCCGGACGGTGACCGCGCCACGCGGGGAGGCGGGGGCGCGTCCACTGTCGGCGGCGGCGGGTACCGTCGCACGGTGACTCCGCCCCGTACCGCCGCCGGCCCCAGCACCCCCTCGGCCCGCTCCGGTCGACGGCGTGGTGGCCGGCCGAGCGGCACCGAGCTGCTGGCGGCGGCGGTCGGCGCGGTCCCCGGCGGCGCGACCCGGCCGGGCCAGCAGCAGATGACCGAGGCGATCGAACGCAGCGTCGCCGCCCGCGAGCACCTGCTGGTGCAGGCGGGCACCGGCACCGGCAAGTCGCTCGCCTACCTCGCCCCCGCGCTGACCGTGGACGGGCCGGTGGTGGTCTCCACCGCCACCCTGGCGTTGCAGTCCCAACTGGTCGAGCACGACCTGCCCCGGCTCGCCGACGCGGTCGAGCCGCTGCTCGGCCGTCGCCCGACCTTCGCCGTGCTCAAGGGCCGGCACCACTACCTCTGCCTGGCCCGGCTGGACAACTCCACCGAGGACGAGCCGGAGGACACCCTCTTCGACGCCCCCGCCGACCGGCCCGGCGGCGGGACGAAGTGGCTCGGCGAGGCCGGCCGGATGGGCAAGCAGATCCAACGGCTGCGCGACTGGGCCGAGAAGACCGACACCGGCGACCGGGACGAGCTGGACCCGGGCGTCGACGACCAGGCGTGGCGGCTGGTCTCGATGCCGGCCCGCGAGTGCGTGGGGGCGTCGCGCTGCCCGTTCGGCCAGGAGTGTTTCGCCGAGGCGTCCCGGGCCCGCGCCCGCGAGGCCGACGTGGTGGTCACCAACCACAGCCTGCTCGCGGTGGACATGCTGGCCGGCCGGCACATCGTGCCGCCGCACAAGCTGCTGATCGTCGACGAGGCGCACGAGCTGGCCGACCGGGTCTCCTCGGCCGCCCAGGCCGAGCTGGTGCCGGAGCAGATCGACAGGTCCGCCCGACGGGCCCGCCCGCTGCTGCGGCCCGACGTCGCCGACCGGCTCACCGAGGCCGGCGACGCGCTCGCCGTCGGGCTGGCCGAGGCCCCGGCCGGTCGGCTCACCGGCGGCCTGCCCGGCCCGCTGCGGGAGGCGTGCACGCTGCTGGACGCGGCCACCCGGGCCGCCCTCGACGCGATCGGCGACATCAAGGCCGACGATCCGGACCCGGTCCGCAAGCAGCAGGCCAAGGCGGTGCTCGACGAACTGTCGACCACCGCGCAGCGGCTGCTGGAGGAGGCCGACCACGACGTCGCCTGGGTGGAGAAGCCGGACAACGGCAGCCGCCGGGCGCTGGTGGTGGCGCCGCTGTCCGTCGCCGGCACCCTCGCCACCCACCTGTACGACGAGCGCACGGTGGTCGCCACCTCGGCGACCCTGGCGCTGGGCGGCCGGTTCGACACGGTGGCGCGGGCGCTCGGCCTGGAGGCGCCGCCGCCCGCCCCGCCGTCCCCGGCCGCCG
>NZ_JACGMO010000111.1:0-26555 GCF_015354745.1 Micromonospora sp. S-DT3-3-22 | reverse complement strand
GCCGCGCCCGCCCTGGGGGGTGCCGCGGTCGCGCCGCTGCCCGTCGGCGGCCGGCCGGCCACCGCCCGCCGGCACCTCGTCGTCCAGCCGCAGGGTCAACGAGATCCGCTTGCGCGGCACGTCGACGTCGAGCACCTTGACCCGGACCACGTCACCGGACTTCACCACGTCGCGCGGGTCCTTGACGAAGGTGTGCGACATCGCCGAGACGTGCACCAGGCCGTCCTGGTGCACGCCCACGTCGACGAACGCGCCGAACGCCGCGACGTTGGTGACCACGCCCTCCAGCAGCATCCCGGGGGTCAGGTCGCCGATCTTCTCCACCCCCTCGACGAAGGTGGCGGTGCGGAACTCCGGTCGCGGGTCCCGGCCGGGCTTCTCCAGCTCGGCGAGGATGTCGGTGACGGTGGGCAGGCCGAAGGTGTCGTCGACGAAGTCGGTGGCCCGCAGCCCGCGCAGGATGGCCGACCTCCCGATCAGCGAGCGCAGGTCCTGCCCGGTGCTGGCCAGGATGCGGCGCACCACCGGGTACGCCTCCGGGTGCACGCTGGACGAGTCGAGCGGGTCGTCGCCGCCGGGGATGCGCAGGAAGCCGGCGCACTGCTCGAACGCCTTCGGGCCGAGCCGGGCCACCTTCTTCAGCTCGGCGCGGGTGCGGAACGGGCCGTTGGCGTCCCGGTGCAGCACGATGTTCTCGGCCAACCCCGCGCCGATGCCGGAGACCCGGGTCAGCAGGGGAGCGGAGGCGGTGTTGACGTCCACCCCGACCCCGTTGACGCAGTCCTCCACCACCGCGTCCAGCGAGCGGGACAGCTTCACCTCGGACAGGTCGTGCTGGTACTGGCCGACCCCGATCGAGCGCGGGTCGATCTTGACCAGCTCGGCCAGCGGGTCCTGGAGCCGGCGGGCGATGGAGACCGCCCCGCGCAGCGACACGTCCAACGTGGGCAGTTCCTGCGAGGCGTACGCGGAGGCGGAGTAGACCGACGCGCCCGCCTCGGAGACCATCACCTTGGTCAGGCCGAGCTGCGGATACCGCTTGATCAGGTCGGCGGCGAGCTTGTCGGTCTCCCGGCTGGCGGTGCCGTTGCCGATCGCGACCAGCTCCACCCGGTGCGCCCCGGCCAGCCGGGCCAGCGTCTCGATCGAGGCGTCCCACTGCCGGCGCGGCTCGTGCGGATAGATCGTGTCGGTGGCGACCACCTTGCCGGTGGCGTCGACCACCGCCACCTTCACCCCGGTCCGCAGGCCCGGGTCGAGACCCATCGTGGCGCGGCTGCCGGCCGGCGCGGCGAGCAGCAGGTCACGCAGGTTGGTGGCGAAGACCCGGACCGCCTCCTCCTCGGCCGCCTGCCACAACCGCATCCGCAGGTCGGCCCCGAGGTGGATCAGGATCCGGGTACGCCACGCCCAGCGCACGGTGTCGGCCAGCCACCGGTCGGCGGGCCGGCCCGCGTCGCTGACGCCGAACCGGCCGGCGATGGCCGCCTCGTAGCGGGTCGGGCCGGTCGGCGGGGCGTCCGGGTCCTCCTCGACGTCGGGGGCCATGGTGAGGTCGAGCACGCCCTCCTTCTCGCCCCGGAACATCGCCAGGATGCGGTGCGAGGGCAGCTTCGGGTACGGCTCGGCGAAGTCGAAGTAGTCGGCGAACTTCGCGCCGGTGTCCTGCTGGCCGTCGCGTACCCGGGCGACCAGCCGGCCCCGCGACCACATCTGCTCACGCAGCGCGCCGATCAGGTCGGCGTCCTCGGCGAACCGCTCGATGAGGATGGCCCGCGCGCCCTCCAGCGCGGCGGCGGCGTCGGCCACCCCACGCCCGGCGTCGACGAACCCGGCGGCCGTCTCCCTCGGGTCCCGGGTCGGGTCGCCGAGCAGCGTCTCGGCCAACGGCTCCAGCCCGGCCTCCCGGGCGATCTGCGCCCGGGTCCGCCGCTTGGGCTTGTACGGCAGGTAGATGTCCTCCAGGCGGGACTTCGAGTCGGCCGCCATGATCTGCGCTTCCAGCGCCTCGTCCAGCTTGCCCTGGCTGCGGATCGACTCCAGCACCGCGGCCCGCCGCTCGTCCAGCTCCCGCAGGTAGCGCAGCCGCTCCTCCAGGGTGCGCAGCTGGGCGTCGTCGAGCAGGCCGGTGGCCTCCTTGCGGTAGCGGGCGATGAACGGCACGGTCGCACCGCCGTCGAGCAGCTCCACGGCCGCCCGCACCTGGCGCTCGGCGACGCCGAGCTCGTCGGCGATCCGCTGATGGACTGACTGGGTCACGATGTTGATCCGCCTTCGTTTCGGGTTCCCTGCTGCATTCTGCCGCCCACCCCCGACGCCCCGCGCCACCCCCGCCGTCCCAACCGGGGCGCGCCACCCCCGCACCGGCCGCCGGCCCGGCCGAGCCGGCGCGACCGGCCGGCCCGCTGCGCTAGCGTGGCGATCATGGAGCAACCTGCGGACCCGCGTGCCCGTCGCCTCTTCGGCGGCAGCGCCCGAGCCCTCGGCGACCTGGCCGCGAGCCCGTTCCGGGCCGACCGGGACCGGATCGTCGCCTCACCGTTCTTCGCCCGGCTCGGCGGGGTGACCCAGGTGATCAGCCCGGTCGGCTCCGGGCTGCTGGTGCACAACCGGCTCACCCACAGCCTCAAGGTCGCCCAGGTGGCCCGCGCGATCGCCGAGCGGCTGACCGCCGACCCGGCCCAGCGGGACCTGGTCGACAAGCTGGGCGGCTGCGACCCGGACGTGGTGGAGGCCGCCGCCCTCGCCCACGACCTCGGCCACCCGCCGTTCGGGCACCTGGGGGAGCGGGTGCTGGACCGGTTGGCCCGGCAGCGGCTCGGGCTGGCCGACGGCTTCGAGGGCAACGCCCAGTCGTACCGGATCGTCACCAGCACCGAGATCCGGGGGGCCGCCACCACCGGCCTCGACCTGACCGCCGCCGTGCGGGCGGCGATGCTGAAGTACCCGTGGACCCGGCTGGACCACCCCGACCCGCACCCCCGGCACCTGCGTCCCGCCCCCCGGGGCGCCGCCGCCCCGCCGGACGACCCGGACAGCGGCTCGGTGAAGTTCGGCGCGTACGGCACCGAGCTGGCCGACCTGCGGCAGGCCCGCGCGCCGTTCGCCGGGCGGATCGCGCAGTGGCAGCAGACCGTCGAGGCGTCGGTGATGGACACCGCCGACGACATCGCGTACGCCATCCACGACGTGGAGGACTTCTACCGGGTGGGGGTGCTCCAGCAGGGCACCGTCGCGTCCGAGCTGATGGCCTGGCAGCGCGAGGGCGGGCACCTGCGGGCGGTCACCGACGCCGCGCTGGCCGGCGCCGCCCGCCGGCCCGGCTCGGCGATCGAGGCGCTGCGCCGGCAGCTGCACCGCAAGGACGCCTGGATCGCCGACGACGACGCGTTCGCCGCCGCCGTCGAGCACGTCCGCGAGGAACTGGTGGACGGGCTGCTGGCGCTGCCCTTCGACGGCTCGATCGAGGCGGAGCAGTACGTGGCCCGGTTCTCCGCCCGGTGGACCACCCGGCTGGTCGACGCGATCACGGTGACCGCCGCCCCGGACGTGCGCTCCGGCCACGTGCTGCTGGCCCGCGCCCAGTGGCACGAGGTGCAGGTGCTCAAGTTCGTCCACCACCGCTTCGTGCTGGCCCGCCCCGACCTGGCCCTGCACCAGCGGGGCCAGGCCCGGCTGCTGGGCACCCTGGTGGAGTCGCTGTGGGAGTGGCTGCTCGACCCCGAGGAGGAGTCCCGGCTGCCCCGCCGCCTGCCCGACCTGGTGGAACTGGCCGAGGCGGAGCTGCACCCGCGTACCCCGGACCGGATCTCCCGGGCCCGGGGCCGGGCCATCGTCGACTTCGTCGCCCAGCTCACCGACGGGCAGGCGGCGGCGATGCTGGACGTGCTGTCCGGCCGCTCCGGCGCGCTGTGGACCGACGCCTTCGTGCTCTGAGCGGCGGGCCTGCGGTCAGGCGATCGTCTGCCACCAGCCGTCGACCGGCGACGGGTCGTCGGCCACCACCCGCTCGCCGGGGCGGGGCACCGCCAGCCGTACGCCCCGCGCCTTGGCCTCGGCCCAGAGCCGGTCGACCGGCTCGGACCAGTCGTGCAGGGCCAGGTTGAAGGTGGCCCAGTGCACCGGGACGAGCAGGTCACCGCGCAGGTCGAGGTGGGCGGCGACGGCCTCCTCGGGGAACATGTGGATGCCCGGCCAGGCCCGGTCGTACGCGCCGATCTGCATCAGCGTCACGTCGAACGGCCCGTGCTCCGCGCCGATCTCGGCGTACCCGTCGAAGTAGCCGGAGTCGCCGGTGTAGAAGACCTTCCGGTGCGCCCCGGCGACCACCCAGGAACTCCACAGCGTGCCGTCGCGGCGCAGCCCCCGGCCGGAGAAGTGCTGGGCGGCGGTCGCGGTGATCTCCAGGCCGCCGACCCGGTGCCCCTGCGACCAGTCCAGCTCGACGATCCGGTCGTCGGGCACCCCCCACCGGTCGAGGTGCGCGCCGACGCCCAGCGGCACCAGGAACGGCGCCGACTGCCGGCGGACCAGCTCCCGGACGGTGGCCATGTCGAGGTGGTCGTAGTGGTCGTGGGAGATGAGGATCGCGTCGACGGCGGGCAGCTCGTCGAGGCGCACCGGGGGCTCGTGCAGCCGCTTCGGCCCCACCGCGGCCGACGGCGAGCACCTGTCGCTCCACACCGGGTCGACCAGCACCCGCCGCCCCTCGATCTCGATCAGCGTCGAGGCGTGGCCGTACCAGACGACGTTCAGCTCCCGCGCGACGTCGGTCGTCGGGGCGGGAGCCGGCCGCAGCAGCGGGACCGGGACGGTCGGGCGGCGGCGCTGCGGGCCGAAGAGCAGCTCCCGCAGCAGGTTGCGATCCGGGTCGCCGCCGGGCATGGTGCGGGTGGGCACCCGGTTGTGGAAGGTGCCGTCGCGGAACTGCGGTGACCGGGCGGCCCGCTGCGCCCGTGCGCCGGTCAGCCGGCCGCCCAGCGCCGCCGGCACGTCCCGGGCCGTCCACGCCAGGCCGGCGATCGCCGCCAACCCCGCCACCTGCCACAGCCGCCCGCCGAGCCGCCGCCCGACCGCGCGTTCCGCTGGTTGCCCCATGTGTCGTCCCCCTCGCCGGTGTCCCGCAGTACACGGTAGTCACCGCCGGCCGCTCCCGCCCACGCCGAGCCACGGTCCGCCCCGCTTCGGGGGCCGGTCGGCGGGAGACCGGGCCGTGGAGCGGCCCGGACGCCGGGCGGTGGGAGGTCCGGGTGGCGGGGCGGACGGCAGGGCCGGTCAGCCGCCGTTGCTGGGTCGTTGCCGGGCCACCCGGTGCCGGGGCGCGTCGGCGGTGCCCCTGAGCTGCGCGGTGGCGTCCAGGAAGAACCGGCCGAGCCGGGCCCGGGCCTGCACCACCGGGTGGGTGGCACCGAAGTTGTCCCGGTCGGCCTGGCCGTCGGCGAAGAGCACGTAGGTCAGCACGGCCGCCCCGGTGGTGTCGAAGACCACACCGGCCTCGTGCCGGGCGTCGACGAACCAGCCCGCCTTGGTGGCCACCCGGGCCCGCTCCGCCGAGGACATGGTGCGCCGGATGCCGTCGGTGAAGGCGACCGGGGAGCGCAGCAGCTTGAGCACGAGGGCGGTCGACGACGGCGACAGCAACGTGCCGGCGACCAGGGCGCGCAGCAGCGCGTGCGTCTCCCGGGCGGTGCTGGTGCCGAGATAGAACCGGTGAGGGTCGGACAGTGGCTGCACCTGGGTGTTGGGGAAGCCCTTGGCGGCCAGGGTGCGGTTGATCTCGGCGGCCGGGCGTCGTGGCACTCCCGGCGTACCTCGGCCAGGCTGGTGGGGGAGCGGGCGGCGAGGACCAGCCGGTCCCCGCGCCCGGCGAACTCCCGGGCCGCCGCGCGGCCGATGCCGCTGGTGGCCCCGGTGACCACCACCACCCGGCTCACGGTGCCAGCACGACCTTGACGCAGCCGTCCTCCTTCTTCTGGAACATCTCGTACGCCTTCGGCGCGTCGACCAGCGGCAGCCGGTGGGTCCGCAGGTCCTCCACGCCCAGCGGGTCGTCGTCGCCGGACAGCAGCGGCAGGATCTCGTCGGTCCACCGGCGCACGTGGCACTGGCCCATCCGCAGCTGGATGCCCCGGTCGAACATCTCCATCAGCGGCATCGGGTCCACCTCGCCGCCGTACACCCCGGAGATCGAGACGGTGCCGCCGCGCCGGACGGCCCTGAGGGCGGCCTTGAGCACGGTCAACCGGTCCACGGCGACCTTGTCGATCATCGTCCGGGCGAGCTTGTCCGGCAGCAGCCCGGCGGCGCTCTGGGCCAGCTTGCCGCTGGTCGAGCCGTGCGCCTCCATGCCGACCGCGTCGATCACCGCGTCCGGGCCGCGCCCGTCGACCAGGTCGATCAGCGCGCCGGGCACGTCGTCGAGCTGGCTGACGTCGAGCGTCTCGATGCCGTGCCGGCGGGCCATCTCCAGCCGCTCCGGCACCAGGTCCAGCCCGATCAACCGGCCCGCGCCGAGGTGCCGGCCGATCCGGGCGCAGAACTGCCCGACCGGGCCGAGCCCGAACACGGCCAGGGTGCCGCCCGGCGGGGTGTCGGCGTACCTCACCGCTTGCCAGGCGGTGGGCAGGATGTCGCTGAGGTACAGGTAGCGCTCGTCGGCCCCGGTCTGCGGGATGGTGATCGGGCCGAACTGGGCCTGCGGGACCCGCAGGTACTCGGCCTGCCCGCCGGGGACCGAGCCGTAGAGGGAGGTGTAGCCGAACAGCGACGCGCCCTTGCCCTCGGCGGTCACCTGGGTCGTCTCGCACTGGGCGTAGAGCTGCCGCTCGCACATCCAGCAGTGCCCGCAGGAGATGTTGAACGGGACGACCACCCGGTCGCCGGGCCTGAGCCGGGTCACCCCGGAGCCGACCTCCTCGACGATGCCCATCGGCTCGTGCCCGAGGATGTCACCGGGCTTCAGGTACGGCCCGAGCACCTCGTACAGGTGCAGGTCGGAGCCGCAGATCGCGGTCGAGGTGATCCGGACGACCGCGTCGGTCGGTTCCTCGATCCGGGGGTCCGGTACGGCGTCCACCCGGACGTCGTGCCGGCCGTGCCAGGTCAGCGCCTTCATGCCTGAAATCCCCTCTCGGTGCCGTCGACGGGACTGCTACCCCGAGGGAGGCGCTTGAACCGGCGACCCCGGTCCCACCTGCCCCGGGGCGACCACGGCCCGGGAACGGCGCGACCGCCGCATCCCGGGCGGGGTGCGGCGGTCGCGGTGGGGCTCAGGTGCTCAGGAACCGGGGGTGTCGCCGCGCTTGGCGGTCGCGGTGAGGTAGTCCCGGTTGAGCCGGCCGATGGTGTTCAGCGGGATGCCCTTGGGGCAGACCGCGGTGCACTCTCCGGCGTTGGTGCAGCCGCCGAAGCCGGCCTCGTCGTGCGCGTCGACCATGCCGATCACCCGGGTGTAGCGCTCCGGCTGGCCCTGCGGCAGCAGCGAGAGCTGGGTGACCTTGGCGGCGGTGAAGAGCATTCCGGAGCCGTTCGGGCAGGCCGCCACGCAGGCGCCGCAGCCGATGCAGGCGGCCGACTCGAAGGCGGCGTCGGCGTTGGCCTTGGCCACCGGGGCGGCGTGCGCCTCCGGGGCGCTGCCGGTCGGCGCGGTGATGTAGCCGCCGGCCGCGATGATCTTGTCGAAGGCGCTCCGGTTGACCACCAGGTCCTTGATCACCGGGAAGGCGCGGGCCCGCCACGGCTCGATGTCGATCGTCTCGCCGTCGGAGAACTGCCGCATGTGCAGCTGGCAGGCGGTGGTGCCGCGCTGCGGCCCGTGCGCGTCCCCGTTGATCATGAGGCCGCACATGCCGCAGATGCCCTCGCGGCAGTCGTGGTCGAAGGCGACCGGCTCCTCCCCGGCGAGGATCAGCCGCTCGTTGAGCACGTCGAGCATCTCCAGGAACGACATGTCGGGGGAGACGTCGTCGACCGGGTAGGTGACCATCCGCCCCTTGTCCTGGGGGCCGGACTGACGCCAGATGCGCAGGGTCAGGTTCACTTGTAGCTCCGCTGCGTGGGGTGGACGTACTCGAACTTCAGGTCTTCCTTGTGCAGCACGGCCGGCCCACCGGTGGCGGTGAACTCCCAGGCCGCCACGTAGGCGAACCGGTCGTCGTCGCGCTGCGCCTCACCGTCGGGGGTCTGGTGCTCGGCCCGGAAGTGGCCGCCGCAGGACTCCTCGCGGTGCAGGGCGTCGATGCACATCAGCTCGGCCAGCTCGAAGAAGTCGGCCACCCGGCCGGCCTTCTCCAGCGACTGGTTGAGCCCCTCGCCGTCGCCCGGCACCCGGACCCGCTGCCAGAACTGCTCCCGCAGCGCCCGGATCTCGTCGATCGCCTTGCGCAGCCCGGCCTCGGAGCGCTCCATGCCGCAGTGCTCCCACATGATCTGGCCCAGCTCCCGGTGGAACGAGTCCACCGTCCGGTCGCCGTTCACGGCCAGCAGCCGGGCGATCCGGTCCTCGACGTCGCGCCGGGCCTGCACCGCCGCCGGGTGGCTGGCGTCGACCTTCTCCAGCGGCCCGGACGCCAGGTAGTTGGCGATCGTGGTGGGCAGCACGAAGTACCCGTCGGCCAGGCCCTGCATCAGCGCCGACGCGCCGAGCCGGTTCGCGCCGTGGTCGGAGAAGTTCGCCTCACCGATGACGAACAGGCCCGGGATGGTCGACTGGAGGTCGTAGTCGACCCAGAGCCCGCCCATCGTGTAGTGCACGGCCGGGTAGATCCGCATCGGCACCTGGTACGGGTCCTCGCCGGTGATCCGCTCGTACATCTCGAACAGGTTGCCGTACTTGGCCTCGATGGCCTTGCGGCCGAGCCGGTCGATGGCGTCGGCGAAGTCGAGGTAGACCCCGAGCTTCGTCGGGCCGACACCCCGGCCCTCGTCGCAGACGTTCTTGGCGGCCCGGGAGGCGATGTCCCGGGGGACCAGGTTGCCGAACGAGGGGTAGATCCGTTCCAGGTAGTAGTCCCGCTCGTCCTCCGGGATGTCCCGGGGGGCGCGGTCGTCGCCCTTGGCCTTCGGCACCCAGACCCGGCCGTCGTTGCGCAACGACTCGCTCATCAGGGTCAGCTTCGACTGGTGGTCGCCGGAGACCGGGATGCAGGTCGGGTGGATCTGGGTGTAGCAGGGGTTGGCGAAGTACGCGCCCTTGCGGTGCGCCCGCCAGCTGGCGGTGACGTTGCAGCCCTTGGCGTTGGTGGAGAGGTAGAAGACGTTGCCGTAGCCGCCGGAGGCGAGCACCACCGCGTCGGCCATCTCGGTGCTGATCTCACCGGTGACCATGTCCCGCACCACGATGCCCCGGGCGTGGCCGTCCACCACGACCAGTTCCAGCATCTCGTGGCGGGTGTGCATCTCCACGTTGCCCAGGCCGATCTGCCGCTCCAGGGCCTGGTACGCGCCGAGCAGCAGCTGCTGGCCGGTCTGGCCCCGGGCGTAGAAGGTGCGCTGCACCTGCGCGCCGCCGAAGGAGCGGGTGTCCAGCAGGCCGCCGTACTCGCGGGCGAACGGGACGCCCTGGGCGACGCACTGGTCGATGATGTTGACCGACACCTCGGCGAGCCGGTGCACGTTCGACTCGCGGGAGCGGAAGTCGCCGCCCTTGACCGTGTCGTAGAAGAGCCGGTGCACCGAGTCGCCGTCGTTGCGGTAGTTCTTGGCGGCGTTGATGCCGCCCTGCGCGGCGATCGAGTGCGCCCGGCGTGGGCTGTCCTGGTAGCAGTAGCTGCGCACCCGGTAGCCCTGCTCGGCGAGGGTGGCGGCGGCGGAGCCACCGGCCAGGCCGGTGCCCACCACGATCACCGTCAGCTTGCGTCGGTTCGCCGGGTTGACCAGCTTGGCCTCGAAGCGGCGGGTCTCCCAGCGCTTCTCGACCGGGCCGTCGGGAGCCTTCGTGTCGGCGATCGGCTCGCCCTCGGTGAAGAGTTCCATGTCAGGACACCAATCCGGTGAGTACGGCGAACGGGACCACCAGGTAGCCGGCGCAGAGCACGACGGCGAAGACCAGCGCGGCGGTGCGGGCCCGCCGCTCGCCCCGGGGAGTCTGCTGGCCGAGGCTGCGCAACGCGGAGAACAGCCCGTGCCGCAGGTGGAAGCCGACGGTGACGATCGCCAGCGTGTAGAACAGCGTCACGTACCAGCGGTCCGGGGCGAAGTCGGCGACCACGTTGCCGTACGGGTTGCTGGCGTCGCCGACCGGGTTCAGGGTGCCGGTGGTCAGGTCCAGGATGTGGTAGATCACGAAGAGCAGGATGATCACGCCGCCCCAGCGCATGGTGCGCGCGGCGTAGCTGCCCTGGACCTTCTTGCGGTGGGCGTAGCGCACCGGGCGGGCGGCGCGGGCCCGTACGGCCAGCACGGTCGCCGCCCAGATGTGCCCGATCACCGCCACCACCAGCGCGGTGCGCAGGATCCACAGGAACCACACCCCGGGCAGCAGCGGCTTGCCGATGTCGCGCAGCCAGTGGGCGTAGTGGTCGAACGAGGTCTCGCCGGTGAACACCTTGAGGTTGCCGAGCATGTGGGCGACGAGGAACAGCACGAGCATGATGCCCGTCACCGCCATGACGGCCTTGAGGCCGACGTTGGAGCGGATGGGCGACCGAGTTTTCGTGATTACCACCTGACCGACGCTAGGAGCCCTGCAATCAGTCGTCCAATGCATCGACCTCGCAGTCTCGATAGCCATAAGCTATGAAGATGCAGCTCCATCAGCTGAGGTACTTCGTCGCGGTGGCTGAAGTACGACATTTCACCCAAGCCGCCGACATCGTCGGCATAACCCAGCCGTCGTTGAGTAAGCAAGTTCACGCTCTGGAGACCACCCTCGGCACCCCCCTGTTCGAGCGGGTACGCGGCAACATCGCCCTCACCGCCGCCGGTGAGGTGCTGCTGCCGCTGGCCAAACGCATCCTCGCCGACGTCGACACCGCCACCCGGGAGGTGCAGGAACTGGTCGGCCTGCGCCGGGGCCGGGTCCGGCTCGGGGCCACCCCCAGCCTGGCCACCTCGCTCGCCCCGCCGGTGCTGCGCCGGTTCCGCGACGCCCACCCCGCCGTCGACCTGCGGGTCGAGGAGGGCGGCTCGCAGGACCTCGTCCGCGACCTGCTGCGCGGTGACCTCGACCTGGCCCTGATCATCATGCCCGCCCAGGGGGCCGACCCCGGGCTGCGGGTCGACCCGATCCTGCGGGAGAGCCTGGTGATCGCCTCGGTCGAGCCGCTGCCCGCCGCGCTGGTCAGCGGCGAGTTGAGGATCACCGACCTGCGCGACCAACCGCTGGTGATGTTCCGCGAGGGCTACGACCTGCGCGACGCCACCATCCAGGCGTGCCGGGAGGCCGGCTTCGAGCCCACCTTCTCGGTCGACGGCGGCGAGATGGACGCCGTGCTCAGCTTCGTCGAGGCCGGACTGGGCATCGCCCTGGTGCCGGGCATCGTGGTCAGCCGCCGCCCCGGCATCCGGGTCACCCGGCTCGCCCCGCCCGGGGTACGCCGGACCATCGCGGTGGCCCGCCGCCGCGACGTCGTGCCCACCCACGCCGGGCGGGAACTGCGCCGTATCCTCCTCGACTACGTGCACGCGGCCACCAGCACCAGCGACCTGCCGCCGGGGGTGGAACCGCTGCCCTGATCAGCGCCCCTCGGCGTCATCCATCGCGCGGTAGATGCGCTGCTCGGAGACCGGATAGGGGGTGCCGAGGGCCTGCGCGAAGACGTTCACCCGCAGCTCCTCGATCATCCAGCGGATCTGCCGCACCGGGGCCGAGGCGCGGCGGGCCGGGGGCAGCGCGGCCACCATGTCCCGGTACTCCTGCTGCACCGTGGCGATCCGGTCCTGCTGCTGTTTGTCCCGCTGCGGGTTGGCGGTCAGCCGGTCCAGCCGGCGTTCCATCGCGGTGAGGTAGCGCAGCAGGTCGGGCAGCCGGGCGTACCCGGCCTCGGTGACGAAACCGTCGTGCACCAGGCCGGTGAGCTGCTGACGCAGGTCGGCCAGGGCGGCCACCACGGCCAGGTTGCGGGTCGCGCCGAGCCGCTGCTCCACCGCGTACGCGGCGGCGAGCACCTGGCGGACCCGGCCCATCACCTCGACCACCGTGTCGACCAGGTCGGCGCGGACCCGGTCGCGCAGGGCGGCGAAGCCGTCGGCGTCCCAGGCCGGGCCGCCCGCGTCGGCGATCAACTTGTCGATGGCGGCCCCGGCGGCGTCGGCGATGAGCTGCTGCACCCCGCCGTGCGGGTTGCGGCTCAACGCCAACTTCGCCTCGTTGCTCAACCGCCCCTGGAGGAACTGCGCCGGGGACGGCACGGTCAACCGCAGCAACCGCCGGGTGCCCGCCCAGTGCGCGGCGGCCTGCTCGGCCTCGGAGTCGAAGACCTTCACCCCGACCGTCGTGCCCTCGTCGACCAGCGCCGGGTAGGCGGTCACCGCGTAGCCGGCCCGCACCTGCTCGATGGTGCGCGGCAGGGTGCCGATGGTCCACCCGGTCAGCCCGGTCCGGGTCACCTCCGGCGCGGCGGCGGCCACCACCTGCCGTACCTCCTGGCGGAGCTGGCGTTGCAGGGCCGGCAGGTCCTTGCCCTCGGCGACCGGCTTGTCCGCGTCACCGATCACCCGGAACGTCACCCGCAGGTGCGGCGGCAGCTTCGCCGGCTCCCACGCCTCCCGGGGCACGGTCACCCCGGTCATCCGGCGCAGTTGCCGGGTCAACGCGTCCAGCAGCGGCTCCTCGCCGGGGGTGATCGCGGCGAGCGCCGCGCGGGCGTGGTCGGGCACCGGGACGAAGTTGCGCCGCACCGCCTTGGGCAGCGTCCGGATCAGCGCGATCACCAGTTCCTCGCGCAGCCCCGGCACCTGCCAGTCGAAGCTCTCCGCCGGCACCTGGTTGAGCAGCGGCAGCGGGATGTCCACGGTGACGCCGTCGGTGGGCGCGGTCGGGTCGAAGGTGTACGTCAGCGGCAGGGTCACCCCGTCGGCCCGCCACTCGTCCGGGAAGTCGGCCTCGTCGACCCCGCCGCGTCCGGCGTTGACCAGCAGTTCCCGGGTGAAGGTGAGCAGGTCGGGCTGCTGTCGGCGGGCCACCTTCCACCAGGCGTCGAAGTGCCGGCCGGAGACCACGTCGGCGGGGACGCGCTGGTCGTAGAAGGCGAAGATGCTCTCGTCGTCGACCAGGATGTCCCGGCGGCGGGCCCGGTTCTCCAACTCCTCGACCTCGGTGCGGAGCTTCTCGTTGTCCCGCCAGAACTGGTGGTGGGTCTGCCAGTCGCCCTCCACCAGGGCGTGCCGGATGAACAGTTCCCGGCTCAGCGCCGGATCGATCCGACCGAAGTTGACCTTGCGGGAGCTGACCAGCGGGACGCCGTACAGGGTGACCTTCTCGTAGGCCATGACGGCGGCCTGCTTCTTCTCCCAGTGCGGCTCGCTGTAGCTGCGTTTGACCAGGTGCTGGGCCAGCGGCTCCACCCACTCCGGCTCGACCCGCCCGGCGACCCGGCCCCACAGCCGGGAGGTCTCCACCAGCTCGGCGGCCATCACCCAGCGCGGCGGCTTCTTGAACAGCGCCGACCCCGGGAAGACCGCGAACTTCGCCCCCCGCGCGCCCAGGTACTCGTGCTTCTGGGCGTCCTTGAGCCCGATGTGCGACAGCAGGCCGGGCAGCAGCGACTGGTGCACCTTCGGGGTGTCGATCTCCTCCGGCAGGTCGGCGGCGACCCCGCGCCGGCCCCCGTCGGCCGGGGGCTGCGCCGCGCCCCGCCGGCCCCGCCGCCCGTCGCCCTGCTCCGGGGTACGCAGCACCTGACGCAACTGGGCGACGATGTCCTGCCACTCGCGCACCCGCAGGTAGTTGAGGTACTCCGCCCGGCACATCCGGCGGAACGCGCTGGAGGACAGCTCCCGCTGCTGCTCACGCAGGTACCGCCACAGGTTGAGCAGCGACACGAAGTCGGACTCCCGGTCGGTGAACCGGGCGTGCGCCTGGTCGGCCTGGGCCTGCTTCTCCGCCGGCCGTTCCCGGGGGTCCTGGATCGACAGGGCGGCGGCGATCACCAGCACCTCGGTGGCGCAGCCGTTGCGTTCCCCCTCGATGACCATCCGGGCCAGCCGGGGGTCGACCGGGAGCTGGGCCAGCCGCCGGCCCAGCGGGGTGAGCCGCTTGGCCGGGTCGGTCTCGGTCGGGTCCAGCGCGCCCAGCTCGTGCAGCAGGTTGACCCCGTCGGTGATGTTGCGCCGGTCCGGCGGGTCGATGAACGGGAACGCGGCGAGATCACCGAGACCGATCGCGGTCATCTGGAGGATGACCGAGGCGAGGTTGGTGCGCAGGATCTCCGGGTCGGTGAACTCCGGCCGGGAGGCGAAGTCCTGCTCGTCGTAGAGCCGGATGCAGATGCCGTCCGAGGTCCGGCCGCAGCGGCCCTTGCGCTGGTTGGCCGACGCCTGGGAGACCGGCTCGATGGGTAGCCGCTGCACCTTGAGCCGGCTGGAGTAGCGGGAGATCCGGGCCGAACCCGGGTCCACCACGTACTTGATGCCGGGGACGGTCAGCGAGGTCTCCGCGACGTTCGTGGCGAGCACCACCCGGCGTCCGGGGTGCGGGGCGAAGACCCGGTGCTGTTCGGCGGCCGACAGCCGGGCGTACAGCGGCAGGATCTCGGTGCCGAGCAGCGCGCGTTTCGACTGGGTCAGCTTGCCCAGCGCCTCGGCGGTGTCCCGGATCTCCCGTTCGCCGCTGAGGAAGACCAGGATGTCGCCGGGACCCTCGGCGGCCAGCTCCTGCACCGCGTCGCCGATCGCCTGGATCTGGTCGCGGACGTTCTCCTCGTCGTCGGCCCCGTCGTCGTCGCCCTCGGTGACCTCCACCAGCGGCCGGTACCGCACCTCCACCGGGTACGTCCGCCCGGAGACCTCGACCACCGGTGCGGGCCGCCCGTCGGCGTCGGCGAAGTGCTGGGCGAACCGGTCGGTCTCGATGGTCGCCGAGGTGATGACCACCTTGAGGTCGGGACGCCGGGGGAGCAGTTGCCGCAGGTAGCCGAGGATGAAGTCGATGTTGAGGCTGCGCTCGTGCGCCTCGTCGATGATCAACGTGTCGTACTGGCGCAGCATCCGGTCGGTCTGCAACTCGGCCAGCAGGATGCCGTCGGTCATCAGCTTGACCAGGCTACGGTCGCTCACCTGGTCGGTGAAGCGCACCTTGTAGCCGACCACGTCGCCCAGCTCGGTGCCGAGCTCCTCGGCGATCCGGTCGGCGACCGTCCGCGCGGCCAGCCGGCGGGGCTGGGTGTGCCCGATCAGGCCGGTGATCCCGCGCCCCAGCTCCAGGCAGATCTTGGGTAGCTGGGTGGTCTTGCCGGAGCCGGTCTCGCCGGCCACGATCACCACCTGGTGGTCGCGGATCGCGGCGGCGATGTCGTCGCGGCGCTCGCTGACCGGCAACTGCGCGGGGTACGTGATCGTCGGCACGGCGGCCCGCCGGGTGGCCAGCCGGCCCTCCGCCCGGGACACCTCACCGGCGATCTCGGCCAGCGCCTCGTCGCGCCGCTGCGGGTCGCGCAGCTTGCGCACCCCGTCCAGCCGCCGCTGGAGGCGACGCTGGTCGCGGAACATCAACGGGGTGAGCCGGCGGTGCAGCTCACGGGCGGTCGGGGCGTCGGCGGGCGCGGCGGGACCGGAGGCGGCTGGATTCTGCATGTCGACGCCAAGGATAGGCAGCCCACCGCCGGACCGCCCCCGGGTTACGCCCCCGGGCTCCCCGCCACCCCCACGGCGGCCGTCCGGTGGCAGGTCCGGTGGGGTCCCGGTGCAGGTCGTGGCGGGTCGGGGCGGCCGGTGCGCGGCTGGCGGGCGGCACCCGGTCCGGCCGCTGCGGGCCGGCCGCGTCCCCCGGTGCGCTGCCCGGGAGAACGGCTGCCGCCGGGCTACGCTGAGCGTCGACGACGTGACCACGGGGGGCTGCCGGATGACGACGACGATGCTGGACACCGACCGCGCGCTGGTCCAGGCCGCCACGGCGGTCGCCAAGCTGCGCTGCCGCAGCGAGAACCACACCGTCGCGGCGGCGGCCCGGACCACCGACGGCCGGGTCTTCACCGGGGTGAACCTCTTCCACTTCACCGGTGGCCCCTGCGCGGAGCTGGTGGCCATCGGTGCCGCCGCCACCCAGGGCGTGGGCGAGTTGGAGACCATCGTCGCGGTGGGCGACCGGGGGCGCGGGGTGATCCCGCCGTGCGGGCGGTGCCGGCAGGTGCTGCTCGACTACCACCCGGGCATCCGGGTCATCGTCGGACCGTTGGACGCGCTGCGCAAGGTGCCGGTGGCCGATCTGCTGCCGGAGACGTACATCTGGGCCGAGCAGCGGCTCGACGCCTCCGCCATCGTCCGGACGGGGCAGTGGCCGATGCCGACGGTCCCGGCGAGCCGTCCCGCCTCGGAGGACTGAGCCGTCGTCGTGGCGGGGCGCGGCGGGCTCAGGTGCTGCGGGCCGCCACGTCCAGGGCGAGGGCGCGGGTGCGGCCCATCAACCCGGCCGCCTCGGCCGCGTTCCGGCCGATGCAGACCGCGCCGAACTTGCCGTAGGCGGGCAGCGCGCTGAGCATGTGCAGCACCGTGCCGGTGCGCCGGGTGTGGTCGTAGCGCAGCGGTGACCGCTCGACGGCGTCGATCAGCCGGGCCGGGGCCAGCCCCACCAACGACAGGTCGGTGATCGAGTCGGACGCCTGGTAGACCCGCTCCGCGCGGCCGTCGGGGGTGTCGGTGAACAGCCGGCCGTCGGCGTCCGGCACGGTGTCGAGCAGCTGGCTGGCCATCACGAAACCGTGCTTGGTCCCCGTCGCGCGGAGGTTCAGCTCGCAGCCGAGCACCCGGAACGTGTCACCCCGGCGGGCGGCGATGAAGTCGACGCCGTAGTCGCCGGTGGTGACGCCCCGCGCCACGAGATACCGGCCGACCCGCAGGCCGTACTCCACCACCGTGGCGCGGTAGCCGGCGTCGGCCGGGAACGAACTGCCGACGTAGGTGAGCCCCATCCCGCCGAGCACCTGGTCGTGGGTGGAGACGCACTCGACGGCACCGGCGGGGGTCACCCGGCCCTGGAAGCTGGGGCTGCGCAGCTCGTCGGCCTCGACGAACTCCTCGGCGACGATGCCGGCGCGGGGGATCAGGCCGGTGAACTCCGCCCAGCCCAGCCTGCCGTCGACGAGTCGGCTGCCGGGCAGCCGCTTGGCCACCTCGGCGACGACCTCGGCGCGGTCGGTGCCGGTGACGTCGGTCAGGTCGAGGGTGGCGTTGCCCATCCCCGCGCCGTACGCGGTGCTGCTCAGCTTCAGCACCAGCCGGCGTCGCCCGGCCAGCACGAGGTCGGCGACCGCCTCGGCGAGCGTGTCGACGTCGTGGCACTCGGGGGTGCCCGCCGGCACCTCGATGCCGAGTGCCCGGAACATGTCCCGGCCGGCGCTCTTGGTGCCGAGCGGGATGTACCCGGCGTCGGCCTGGTCCCCGGGGACGCCGAGGGCGGCGGCGTAGTCCTGGAGGTTGCGGGACGGTTCGAAGGAGCTCAGCGCGATCTCGTCGCCCGCCCGCCGGGCGGCGGCGACGAAGTCGGCCACGCGCCCGCGCAGCCGCGCGGCCTCCGGGTTCGTCGGGTCGAGCAGCTTGTCGCTCAGCCAGCGGGACGAGGAATCGTCGAGGCTGCCGACGACCACCCGTTCCCGGCGGGGGTCCCGCCCGTCGACCGGTTCCTGCGGCAGCAGCCCGAGGAAGTAGTCCACCTGGCGGTCGGCGTCGATCATCCGGGGCGCGGTGACGTAGAGCAGCGAACCGCCACCTCGGCAGACCACCGCGACGATCGCCGCCCCGACCGGCCGTTCGGGAAACAACGTCGATCCGCTCAACCGTTCCAACAGTTCGGGGCTGCATTCCCGGCTTTGCACGGAAACGACGGCACGACGGTTGCCGGTGACGGCCATCGCGATCATTCTCCTCGGCGACGGAGGTCGACGGGCGGTCACGCCACCGGTGGTGACGTGACCGCCGTCCGACGGAAGGTGGGCCCGACACTAACACCGCGACCGGCGCCCCGAGGTGACCCGCATCCGCCCGCGATTCGCCCCGTCAGGGGTGGGTCAGCGCTTTCACCACCGCGAATGCGCCGTCCTGTTTGAGCACGGTGCGGTGGTACAGCTCGGTGTAGAAGGCGCAGAACAGCCGGTACACGTTGGTGATGTGTTCCACCACCCGTCGCCGGTCGTCGTCGGTGTGGACGAACGTCATGAGCACGTCCCACACGAAATCGGTGTGGTCGTCCTCCAGGTCGTGGTTGACGTGCGCCTGCTGCCCCTTGGCCATGCCCGCGCCGAGCACCTGCTCGACGTTCTCGATCCAGTCCGGTTGGGTCATCAGCGAGACGTTCTCGATGAAGTACGAGCTGGACAGCGAGGCGAGCGGCCGGCCCTCGTGTTCGAGGCCGTAGTAGAAGTAGCCCTGGAGCAGTTTGGTGGAGAACATCGGCTCGGTCGAGTAGATCTCCTCCCGGCTCACCCCGACCCGTTCCAGGTCCTTGGCGAACATCGAGTCGTGCAGCATCTCGTCCTCGGTGTAGGCACACCACTTCTTGGCCAGCACCGGGTTGTGCTTGGTGAAGTAGTGAATCGTCAGCGCGTCGATCCACCGCTTCATCCGCAGCCGGAGAATGATCTCGATGACGTGCCGCTGGTAGTAGGCCATGTTGATGTCCCTGGCCCGGAAGAGGTGGTCCGCGCCCTCGACCTCGCGGTAGAACTGCTGCACCATCTGCCGCAGCAGTTCGTCGACCTCCTGCTTGAATGCGGCGTGCTCGTTCTTGGTCATACGCTTGCCGGCCCCTGTCGTCGGTCGGACGCCGCGGCCGGAATCGCGTACTGCCGGCTGCGGCGGGAGATGGCGGTCTTGTCGGGAAGGTGGCGGTCCAGCATTTCCAGGCCGCGGGCGACGCGCCGGACCCGTTCGACGGTCCGTGCCTCACTCGGCGGGTCGTACGGGTGCTCCTGCACGCTCGCGCCCATCTTGAGCATCACCGGCGCGGCGATCTGGACGATCTCGGCCAGCTCGTAGAACCGGATGAAGCCGCCCTTGGTGCGGTAGACGTCGGTGGGCACGTCCATCGGCAGTTCGGGGTTGAGCCGCCGGATCTCCTGGATCATCGGCAGGCCCAGGTCGTGCGCCAGGGTGATGCTGTCGGCGCCGTTCTCGGCGAAGATCCGCGCCAGGAACGGGTTCGTCGGCATGCAGTGGCTGGAGGTCTTGAAGACCAGGTCGGCCGGGAGCAGCCCGTCGGACCGCAGTTCCGCGAGCACCCGCAGCACGCCGATGTCGTAGACGGTGATGCCCCGGCAGCCGAGCGCCGCGAGCCGCAGCGCCTCGGCCACGCAGGCGCGGATGCCGTCGCTGTTGTTGATCTGCCGGCCCATCTCCAGGCCGAAGCCGGTGCGGTAGAAGGCGCTCTTCGTGTCGTACTCGGGGCGGGGGCCGAGGCTGACCACGATGCCGTGGTCGTTCTCCCGGCACAGCGCGAACATGTCGGTCAGTTCGGCGTCGGAGAGCAGGAAGGACCCGAGCGTCTCGTTGAACCGGGTGACCCGGACCCCGTGCTCGTTGAGCAGTTTGACCATGATTTCGAGGTCGCGCATCGAGTTCACCGCCGGGATCTCGACGCCGAACTGGCCGCCCCCGTCGAACTCGCCGGCCGAGCGGCGGAATTCGACGTTGTCGGTGAACGGGTAGCCCTTCCCGGCCAGCCAGTCCCGTGCCGCACCGCCGGACATGGTTACGTCGTTCACGCGATCTCCTGTCGGGGTGCCGGATTCGGGGTGATGCGCAGCGCTGCGGCCAGTGCCGCGCGGGCGGCCGGTGTCGGGGCGTGCACCAGGCACAGCACCCGGTCGAACTCGCCGACCTCGGCGGCGAAGAACGTGTCGACGCGCCGGTTCCCGGAGCGTGGCCGGTACCGCCAGAAGTCACTGCCGACCGTGCCGCCGCCGTGCACGACCACCCCGGTACGGGGATCGAACCGGCACTCCGGTGACAGTCGGGCGGCCAGTCGGGCGGCCAGCCGGCGCACCTCGTCGGGGTCGGAGCCGTCGAGGGACGGATAGCAGCGGATGTCGTCGTGGACGGTGAACCGGCGCATCACCGTGTACGCCTTCGGCGTGTAGGTCTTCATGGCCACCAGTTCCGGAAAGTCGCCGAGTCGGTGGGTGATTTCGCGGAACAGTCGGGAGACCAGACCGAAGGCGACGGTTCCCCCGTGGTGTTCCTCGGCGACCAGCAGGGTTTCGACGTAGGTGAAGGGCCGGTCGTCGGGGTCGCGTTCGGTGGCGGCGATGAGCCCGACGCACCCGTGGGCCGTCTCGGCCGCGACGAGGTGGTGGCTCTCCCGCAGGATGTGCTGTTTGGTGGTCAGGTAGTCGGCCACCTGGTGGCGGGGCATCGACCGGGCCAGGTCGGTGCGTATTCGGTGGACGAATTCAGCGGGGATCGATTCGGCTCCGGCGAAGTAGCGGAAACGGACGTGACTCATCGGGAATTCCACCTCCGATCGACTGGTGCTTCCCTGCGCCATTACACATCGAGGTAGAGGGACCTGATTTCCGCAACACTCTACGGACGGGGCCGGCCCGGGCGGTGATCGGAACGGTCTTTGGGAAAGTCTGCAACGACCGACAGATCGGACGGCGACACTGCCGTCCGATCTGTCTTAAACAATTATGCAGGTCAATGCATAAGTGGATGTGCCGGGAGTGCGCTCAGGCGGCGGTGGACCAGATGGCGCGGAAGGCGGCCGCCTCGCCGGCCAGCCACTGCTCGACCTGTGCCGGCTTGACGTGCTCGGGCGTCCGGTGTGCCACCCCCCGCCGCACGTCGACCAGGACCGGCTCGGCGTGCGGCAGCACCGCGTCCATGTGCCGGGCCATCAGGTGCAGGGTGGCCAGGGCCGCCTCCTCGCTCGGCGGGGTCTCGTCGAAGTGCAGCCGCACCGCCTCGGCGTGGCCGTCGGCGTACCGGACGCCGAAGTGGGGGTTGATCTTGACGGGTAGGTCGCCGAGCATCGCGAGGGCGTCGCGGGTCTGCGCCAGGTCGACGCCGGCCGGCTCGCCGAGCGACGCCAGCCATGCCGTCGCGCCGGGCGTCAGTGCCTGGTAGAGCGGACGCCAGCGCGGCTTGACCAGATCGGCCACCCCGGCCAGGTGGGTGCCGCCGGTGTGGAAGGCGATGTCGGCCTTGAGCGCCTTGACGAACTGGCCGTGCGGGTTGAAGCCGTGCCGGCTGGCCCGCTGCTTGCGCAGCCCGCCGACGAAGCTTGCCTTGGTGGGACCGGTGCGGTCGACGTACCGGGTGAAACCGAGGAGGGTGGCGTACGGCGTGAGGGGGGCGTTGATGGGCGCGGTCACGAGCGTCCTCCCAGGTCAGGAACTCGATTAGTACATACATTCTAATCGACGGGGGTGACATCGCCCAGGGGTGGAGGCCGCCGATCCTGGTCCAGTCCGGCTGAAGTTGGCCAGTCCGCCGGAACATGGCCAACAGCGTGGTCTCGCCCGCCCGAAGACGGCCAGCCCGTCCCTGAGGTTCTCCCGCGGCTCCCTCCGACTGCCCCTCCGGACACTGGTCGCGCGACGAACGACGCAGAACGCGAGTTCGGGATGTACCCAACCAACTGCCCAGAAAGGGCCGGTATGGACGCACGGACCTGAACGCGACTCCCAGACCGCGACCCTGCCCGAACGCGACGGCGACCTCGTCCGCGACCCCCTGGTCGCCGAGAAGGCGCGGAGGGTCGTGGAGATCGGGCTCGCGTACGGGACCGCCCTCGCCATCGGAGAGGCCCTGCTGGCCGTCGACGCACCGAACCCCCGCCACATTGTGATCGATCCATTCCAGCAATAGGCGTACAGCGACGTCGGGTCGGACCGGACTGCGGGACAACAGTTGAGCGAGACCATCGAGCAGCGAAATTCATGTCGGCTGCTGCAGGCGTTTCCTACACTCGCCACCATGGCGACATCACCTGCTGCCGTTCGAGACCTTGGCTACGAACTGAAGGAACTCGGTTGGGTCAGCGATCTCCTGGTGGCAGGGTCGTTGGCCACCGGTGACTACGTCCCACGTATCAGCGATCTTGACCTGGTTGCGCTTGTTGACGGCCCTGTTGACACCGGTCGGCAGGCGGCACTTTCAGTGATCCACCGTCGACTCGACAGCGGGAGCGGCGCGGGCTTCAGCCTGGGCTGCGTATATGTCGACACCGCGACCATCCCCGCTATCGAGGAGCAGCATCCGACCTGGACTCACGGCCAACTCGTTCACCGCATTCTTTCCCGGGTCACAAGAGCAGAACTGGCGAGACACGGATACGAGGTCTTCGGACGCTCGCCGCGCGAGGTCTTCCCCGCAGTCTCAGCCGAGGACATACGAGCGGCGGCCCGCGCCGAGCTCACCGGCTACTGGGCCTGGGCCGCTCGACGTCCGTGGATATGGGTGGACCCCACCATCGCTGAACTCGGCCTCACCTCCATGGCCAGGGGTCGCCACGCACTCGACAAGGGCGAACTCCTCACCAAGACGCAGGCCATCAAACAGGCGCACGCCCCAACCTGGCTGATCGACCAACTCAGCGCGAGACGGCGAGGCGAAGCCGTCTCCTCGCCTCGGATACGGACAGCCGTAGTCGCCTGGCTCGACGCCCGTCGGACAGTCGCTCGCGCGAAGCGCGCTCGGTGAACTCCCGACTCCCGCCTCGCCGTAACGCCCCAGGCGGCCAAGAATTGGCCAACTGATTCCGGACGAGATCACGGCGGATCGTCCGCAGGAAGCTGTCCCGCTGGTGGCCATCCACGCGACCGGCGGCCACCATTGCCCGGACCGGACACGGACGCACCGGACGGCCCCTGCGAAGAAAACTCAGAGCTGCCCGACCTCCGTCACCCGGACCACGGCGGCCCCCACCTCGTCCGAGGCGGCCAGGTCGACCTCGGCGCTGATCCCCCAGTCGTGGTCGCCCTCCGGGTCGTCCAGGATCTGCCGGACGGTCCACTTCTCCCGCCCCTGCTCGATCATGAGCAGCGCCGGCCCCCGCGCGTCCGGCCCCACCCCGATCGAGTCGTACGCCGCGAAGTACGGCTCCAGCGCCTCCGCCCAGGCGTCGGCGTCCCAGCCGGACGCCCCGTCCAGCTCGCCCAGGTCCCACCAGCGGCGCAGGGCGGCCAGCTCGACCCGGCGGAACAGCGCGTTGCGGACCAGCACCCGGAAGGCGCGGGCGTTACGGGTGACCGCGGGCACCCGCTCCTCCAGCGACGCGTGGGCCAGGGCGGCGTCGGCGACGTCGGACGGGTTGCGCAGCCGCTCCCACTCGTCGATCAGGCTGGAGTCGACCTGGCGGACCAGCTCGCCCAGCCACTCGATAAGGTCGACCAGCTCCTCGGTCTTGGCGTCCTCGGGCACGGTCTGCCGCAGCGTCTTGTACGCGTCGGCCAGGTAACGCAGCACCAGCCCCTCGGACCGGGTCAGCCCGTAGAACTGCACGTACTCGCCGAAGGTCATCGCGCGTTCGTACATGTCCCGCACGACGGACTTGGGGGAGAGCTGGTGGTCGGCGACCCAGGGGTGCCCCTGCCGGTACATCTCGTACGCGGCGTGCAGCAGCTCCGCCAGCGGCTTGGGCCAGGTCACCTCGTCGAGCAGCTCGATACGGGCCTCGTACTCGATGCCCTCGGCCTTCATCGCGGCCACCGCCTCGCCGCGCGCCTTGAACTGCTGCGCGGAGAGCACCTGGCGCGGGTCGTCGAGGATCGACTCGATCACGCTCAACACGTCCAGCGCGTACGACGGGGACTCGACGTCGAGCAGTTCGATGGCGGCCAGCGCCAGCGGCGACAGCGGCTGGTTGAGCGCGAAGTCGAGCTGGAGGTCGACGGTGAGCCGGACCCGTCGCCCCGTCTCGTCGGGCTCGTCGAGCTGCTCGACCACCCCGCCGGCCCGCAGCGCCCGGTAGATGGCGATCGCCCGGCGGATGTGCCGGCGCTGGGCGGCGGCGTCCTCGTGGTTGTCGGTGAGCAGGTGCCGCATCGAGGCGAACGCGTCACCCGGCCGGCCGATCACGTTGAGCAGCATCGAGTGGCTGACCTGGAAGCTGGAGGTGAGCGGCTCCGGCTCGGCCTCGACCAGGCGCTGGAACGTCGGCTCGCCCCAGCCGACCGAGCCCTCCGGCGGCTTCTTCTTCACCACCTTGCGCCGCTTCTTCGGGTCGTCACCGGCCTTGGCCAGGGCCTTCTCGTTGTCGATCACGTGCTCGGGGGCCTGCACCACCACCCGGCCCAGGGTGTCGAAGCCGGCCCGCCCGGCCCGGCCGGCGATCTGGTGGAACTCGCGGGCCTTGAGCAGCCGGGTCCGCACCCCGTCGTACTTGCTCAGGCCGGTGAACAGCACCGTGCGGATCGGCACGTTGATGCCCACGCCCAACGTGTCGGTGCCGCAGATGACCTTCAGCAGCCCGGCCTGGGCCAGCGTCTCGACGAGCCGGCGGTACTTGGGCAGCATGCCGGCGTGGTGTACGCCGATGCCGTGCCGCACCAGCCGCGACAGCGTCTTGCCGAAGCCGGAGGTGAACCGGAAGTTGCCGATCGCGGCGGCGATCATGTCCTTCTCGGCCCGGGTGCAGACGTTCACGCTCATCAGCGCCTGGGCGCGTTCCAACGCGGAGGCCTGGGTGAAGTGCACCACGTACACCGGGGCCTGCTTGGTCTCCAGCAGTTCCTCCAGCGTCTCGTGCAGCGGCGTCATCGCGTACGAGAAGATCAGCGGCACCGGCCGCTCGGCCGACCGGACCACGGCGGTCGACCGGCCGGTACGCCGGGTCAGGTCGTCGACGAACCGGGTGGTGTCCCCCAGGGTGGCCGACATCAGCACGAACTGCGCCTGCGGCAGCTCGATGATCGGCACCTGCCAGGCCCAGCCCCGGTCCGGCTCGGCATAGAAGTGGAACTCGTCCATCACCACCTGGCCGACGTCGGCTCGCGCACCCTCGCGCAGCGCCAGGTTGGCCAGGATCTCGGCCGTGCAGCAGATGATCGGGGCGTCGGCGTTGACGCTGGCGTCGCCGGTCAGCATCCCGACGTTCTCCGCGCCGAACACCTCGCAGAGCGCGAAGAACTTCTCCGACACCAGGGCCTTGATCGGCGCGGTGTAGAAGCTCGTCCGGTCGTCGGCCAGGGCGGTGAAGTGCGCCGCGATCGCGACCAGGCTCTTGCCCGAACCGGTCGGCGTATTCATGATCACGTTCGCGCCGGAGACGATCTCGATGATCGCCTCCTCCTGGTGCGGGTAGAGGTCCAGCCCACGCTCGGACGCCCAGCCGGCGAACGCGTCGAAGAGGGTGTCGGGGTCGGCGCTTCGAGGCAGCGCGGCAGTCAGCGTCATAGCGCCCCCATCGTGCCCGCACCACCACCCCGTACGCCAACCGGGCCGTCCGCCCCGTCCCGATCACCCGTGCGCGGAACCGCCTGTGGGCCGAGGTAGCGGTATCGCCAGCGGTCGGATACCGCCGGACGGGCGACACAGCGGGCTCAGCCGCGGCGGTGCACCAGGTCGAAGACGGCCCGGCCGGCGGTCAGGGCCCGGCGCTCGAACTTGGTCACCGGGCGGTGGGCGGGCCGGGGCGCGTACCCGCCGTGGACGTCGACCAGCTCCGGGTCGGCGGTCAGCGTCGACCGCATCGACCCGGCGTACTCGGCCCAGTCGGTGGCGCAGTGCAGCGTCCCGCCGCCGACCAGCCGGGACCGCAGCAACGCCACGTGCTCCGGCTGGATGATCCGCCGCTTGTGGTGCCGCGACTTGGGCCACGGGTCGGGGAAGAACACGTGCACCGCGTCCAGGCAGCCCTCCGGCATGGCCCGGACCAGGTCCAGCGCGTCACCCTGGGCGACCCGGACGTTGCCCAGGCCGTGCCGCTGCACCAGGTCGAGCAGGTTGGCGATGCCCGGGGTGTGCACCTCGACCGCCAGGTAGTCCCGGTCCGGGTCGGCGGCGGCCATCGCCGCGGTGGCGTCACCCATCCCGGAGCCGATCTCCAGCACCACGGGCGCGCCCCGACCGAAGAACCCGGCCGGATCGACCGGCCCGTCGAGGTCGGCGATCTCGATCCCGTACGTCGGCCGCAGCCGGGCCAGCGCGTCGGTCTGCCGGCTGGTCATCCGGCCCCGTCGGGGGTGGAAGGTGCGGATCGTCCCGGTGCCCGGCCGGGCCACCGGGACGGCGGGGTTCTGGTCGATGGAGGTCACAGCGACCCGAGCGTACGCGACGGTTCCGCCGTATCGGATGTGCCGTCGGTCGGAGGGTGAGACGATTCATCCCGTACGGCAGGTCGGCGTCCGGGTCGGTCCGGCGCTGCCCCGGGGCGCCGGAAGGGGGAGACGTGTCGATTCCGCTGCACCGCGCCGCGCTGGCGGTCGCCGCCGGTGCCCTCAGATCGGACGAGCGTCGCGCAGGGA
>NZ_JACGMO010000110.1:0-27082 GCF_015354745.1 Micromonospora sp. S-DT3-3-22 | reverse complement strand
GCTTGGCCTTGTCGACGGCCGGCTTGTCGGCCTGCACCACGGCGGCGACGGGGCGGGTGTCGACGGTGGGGGTGTCGTGGTTGAGCGGGCCGGCGGCCAGGCCACCGGCGACGGCGAGACCGGCGATGCCGAGGACGCTCTTACGCAGGATGGTGGTGTTCATGATGGTGGTGTTCATGGGGAAGCTCCTTCGGGGGTAGACGCCCCGACCCGCCCGTGCAGGGGCTGGGTGTGCCCGTGGGAGGCGGGCCGCGTAGGGGCGTGGGCACCAACGTCGGGGCGCTCATAGCGGGAGAAAAGTCTGCGGGGGTCCGGTGGGGCTCGCCGCGTGGGGCGGTGGCCGCTCGTGCCGGGGTCAGATGTAACGACCGGGGGTCCGGGGTCATTCCCGCAGGGGTTGCGGGGTCGGCCGGGCGCTGCTGCGGTCGTACCGAGGTGTAACGCCGGACAGCGCCCGGTCATTCCGCCGGCGGATGCTGCACCGAGCCTGGTAGCGACCCTGCCGCCGGGCCGTCAGCGGGGTGTGGCACGTCCGGTTCGGCCGGGTTTCGAGTCGTGGGTCCTCCGCGGCACCGTGGTCCGGTCCGGTTTCACCGGTGCCGTCAGGTCGGGGCGGTAGGTGCGGCCGGTGCCTGCCGCCACCTGTTGCCAGTGGCGCGCGCGGTGTCTGGCCCGTCCTACGCGGAGAGCTCCATTCCTGTGGGTAATAAATATGCCTGACCGGCATACAGGTGTCCGCGAAGTTGCCCGCCCTCGGAACTCATTTTCGGCACGTCGTGGACGAAAGAAATGTGCGCCGAACGTCCGGTCCGTCCCTTCCCGCGACGATGTGGCCGGGCATCCTCGGAGCGACGGCATCTGCCTATCGTCATGGGCCGAAATAGCGGCTTTGGGCAGGGGCGGATACCGCTATATGGCGAGTATGCGCAACGACGCCCGGGGCCGGGGCCGCGCAGGACGCGGAGCGGGCGTCGGGTGGCGGGGGCGCGGGTTCTGCCGAGGGCAGATCCGCTGCCGGTGAACAGGATGCCCCACCGGTGTCCCGGGCCGGCAGGGTGGGACGCATGAGACTGCTGATGCTGGGCGGCACCGGTTTCGTCGGCTCCGCCATCGTGGCCGAAGGGGTGCGCCGGGGCTGGACGGTGACCATGTTCAACCGGGGGATACACGGCGGCGCCCCGCCGGGCGTACACCGGTTGCGGGGTGATCGGACCGCGCCGGGCGGTTTGGCCGAACTGGCCGGCGGCGCGTGGGACGTGGTGGTCGACACCTGGGACGGCGCGCCCCGCGCGGTACGTGACGCCGCCACGCTGCTGCGCTCCGCCGGGCACTACACCTACGTCTCCAGCGGCTCGGTCTACGCCCCGCCCGTGCTTCCCGGGGGCGGCGAGGAGTCGGCGGTGGTGGCGTCGGCGGCCGACGACACCGGCGACGACGACTACGCCCGGTGCAAGGCCGGCGGTGAACTGGCCGCGACCGAGGTGTTCGGGGACAGCGCCCTGCTGGTGCGGGCGGGGCTGATCCTCGGGCCGGGGGAGGACATCGGGCGGCTGCCGTGGTGGCTGCGCCGGGTGGCCCGGGGCGGTGACGTCCTCGCCCCGGGGCCGGCCGACCTGCCGGTGCAGTACGTCGACGTCCGGGACCTGGCGACCTTCACGCTCGACCGGGCCGCCGAGGGGGCCGGCGGGGCGTTCAACGTGATCAGTCGTCCGGGGCACACCACGATGGGGGAACTGCTGGCCGGGGTGGTGGCGGCGACCGGGGCGGACGCCCGGCTGCGCTGGACCGACCCGGAGGTGATCCTCGCCGCCGGGATCGAACCCTGGAACGATCTGCCGATCTGGATTCCGCCGGGCCACGAGTACCGGTGGTTGCAGCAACGCGGCGTCGAGAAGGCGTACGCGGCGGGGCTGACCTGCCGCCCGGTGGCCGAGACGGTCGGTGACACCTGGCGCTGGCTGGACCGGGTGGGGGCGGTTCCGCCGCGTGCGGGGCGGCCGGTGCGGGCGGCCGTCGGCCTCGACCCGGCCCGGGAAGCCGCCCTGCTCACCGCCCACCCGTCCCGATAGCCACCGACCCGCTTTCGGGACGGGTGGCCGGGTGTACCGGAAGTCCTGTGTATGGGACCAACGGCGGCGCCTGGTGTGCCTTTTGCTCCTTTCTGGACTCTTTGTTATTTACGGAAAGTAATCGACGTGGACAACTATCGTCAGCGCCCTTAGAGTTCGGCCACTGCCAATCATCTTCACGGGGGATCGCCATGACGGCTGGTGGCTGGTTGCTGCCTGTCCACACCACTGGAACCGTTACCGCACAAGCGTTTCGCCGGCTGTTCGCCCAGCGGGCAACGTCGTGACGTTCAGGAGACGGCCACCCGTGACGAGAGTGGCCCACGTCCCCGTCGGCTGATTACCCCACCGAGCGGCCATCGGCTTTCCTTCGATGGAAGTCCACGAGTTCTTCGTCGGAGATCTCGGGAGTGCACCACGCCGCCCACCCGATCCAAGTCTCCTGCGACTACTGCCTGTGGAGGCACTGTGACAGCCGCTCACCGACCGGCCGACTTGCGCGCCCAGCGACCAGCACCAGGGCCGCGGACGACCGCAATTCTCGCGTTGACCTGCGTGCTGGCCGGTTCGGTGCTGACGGGACCGGGGCGGGTGCAGGCGGCACCAGCACCCGCACCGCCGACGGGCGATGTCGCGGTGGCGCCGGACGCGGCATCTGCCGTGTCCGCGGCACAGCGGTCGGGTCACCGGGTCGAGGTGGAGTCCGCTCGTACGGAGTTGACCCAGGTGTTCGCCAACCCGTCAGGTGGGTTCACCGCCGAGACCGCGGTGATGCCACAGCGCGTCAGGCGCAGCAACGGTTCCTGGGCGGACATCGATCTGTCGTTGCGCAGGTCGGCGGACGGTTGGGCACCGGCGGCCTCCGTGGCGCAGGTGCGGTTCTCGGCCGGGGGACGCGGTCCGGCAGTGATCCTCTCGCGCGGCGGCAGGTCGTTGTCGTTGTCGTGGCCGAGCAGGTTGCCCGAACCCACCGTGTCCGGCGACGCGGCCACCTACCCGAACGTGTTGCCGGGGACTGATCTGGTGCTGCGCGCGACGCGTACCGGATTCACCCATGTCTTCGTGGTGCGGACGCCGCAGGCGGCGGCCGACCCCCGCCTGCGGGAACTGCGCTTCGCGCTCGGGAGCGGGGCACGGGTCACAAAGACCGGGGACGGACGTCTGTCCGCAGTGGTGAACGGCCAGGAGATCGCCACCGCCGAACCCGCCTTGATGTGGGACTCGTCCACGCAGTCGGGCATCGCCGGCCCGACCGGCCGGCTGTCGGGCGCGTCAGGGACCGCTTCCGTCGCACGTTCCTCGGCGGCCGGGCCGGGCGACCGGGCCAGGACGGCGTCCGTCGGTGCCGCCGTGGCCGACGGACACCTGGTCCTCCGCCCCGACGCGCGGCTGCTCACCGGGCGGGGCGTCACCTTCCCGGTGTTCATCGACCCGGCCTGGTCCACCGCCAGGTCCCGCTGGGCCTATGCGACGCAGAACAACACGAACAACACCGACACCACCATCGCCCGCGTCGGCAAGGACCCCGACTCGGGGAAGATCTACCGCTCGTACTTCGACTTCCCGCTGTCCGCCATCAGGGGCAAGCACATCGAGTCCGCGTACGTGCAGATGAAGCTGGACCATTCCTGGTCCTGCACGGACACCCCGACGTACATGTACCACTCCAGCGGTATCGCCTCGACGCCCCGTACCGCGTGGGCGCCGAAGCTGCACAGCCACAAGTCGACCGCACAGTCCCACGCCAACGAGGGTTACGGCTGCTCGGACTCCCCGCAGCCGGACATGACGGTCAACTTCACCGGGTCGGCCGTGACGTCCCTCATCCAGACCCACGCCACGAACAACTACTCGAACGTGACCCTGGGGTTCTGCGCCTGTAGCGGCACGGACGGCTCGGGTGAGTCCACCACCGACAGGTGGAAGAAGTTCTGGCCCAACAGCGCGAAGCTGGTCGTCGACTACGACTCGGTACCTGGCGCGCCGTACAGTCTCCAGACCTCCGGCGTGGCATGCGCTCCGGGCCAGCGGATCAGCATCGGGACGCTCACCCCCACCTTCTCGGGCATCTTCCCGGACGCCGACACCACGCAGGCGTTGACGACCGCCTACGAGTGGCTGCAGGTGCCCGGTACCGGTACCTACGGAGACTCCACCCCGCGCAAGCCCGCGCCTGCGGGTGCGTCCGTTCCGGCCGGTGGTCGCTCCACGACGGCGTCGTTGCCCCAACTGACCGAGGGGCAGGTGTACGCCTTCCGGGCCCGGGCCACCGATCCGGCACCGTACAGCAAGACCAGCGCCTGGTCGGCCTGGTGTGAGTTCCGGGTCGACACGACCATCCCACCCGTGGTGGTGACCCGTAACGGCACCGACCAGCCGCTGCCCGGCGAGAAGGTGGCCTTCGGTTTCTCTTCCACGGACACCAGCGTGACGAAGTTCCGGTACGGCTGGACCTTCCCCGGCACCATCGAGGTGCCGGCGACCACCGCCTGTAGCTACAACGTGCCGACGGGCACCAACGTCTGCTACCGGATCGGCTCGGTGTCGCTGTCCGTGCCGAAGTACGGCCAGAACACCCTGCACGTCCGGGCGTACGACGGCGCGGGCAACCCCGGTGACGCCTCCGCCGAGTTCATCGCGGGTCGGCCATCGCCGGCGATCGCCCGTTGGGGCCTGGAGACCCTGCCCGGTGTCAACACGAGTGCTGCCCTGGCCGACGGCCAGCCCGCCCTCGGCGGTGACACCCCCCTGACGGCCAGCAACGTCGCGTGGACCCCGGACCTGCGCATCATCAAGGGCACGACCGCCACCTTCAACGGCACCTCGTCGAGTTTGCAAACGACGGGACCGGTGGTCGACACCACGAAGTCGTACGGTGTCGCAGCCTGGGTACGCCTGTCCTCCCTTCCCACTCAGAACATGGCCATCGCCACCCAGAGTGGTGACTGCGAGTACGGCTTCTTCTTCGGGGTCTATGTCTCGGCAGGTGTGCCGAGGTGGAACGTCACCACCCGCAGCAACGACTGCGTCGGCGCGTACACCATACTGACGCCGCAGGCCGCGATCACGAGCGCGGATATTGGTCGTTGGCAGCACGTGGCGTTCTCCTACGATGACCCGGCTAAGTCCCTCACACTGTTCGTTGACGGAGCGCCCGTCGCCTCCATGCCCTGGACGAGCGCCTGGAATGCCGCCAAGTCATTCCAGGTGGGACGCAAAGCCGCCGGAGGTGCCACGAACAACTTCTTCCAGGGCTCCGTCGCCCAGATTCAGGTGTACAACCGGGCCCTGGTGCCGCACGACTTCACCGGACAGCGCCGGGACGAGGAAGGCTCCGGCGGTTTCGACGAACCGGGCATGCTGAAACCCGTCCGGGTGGGCCAGTGGACCTTCGACGGGGCCACCGGCTGCTACGAGGAGAATCCCTCCGACTGGACGCTGTGCATGAGTCCGGAGAACACCTCCTTCGGCCGTCGGATCGCCTTCACCAAGGGCGTCGACGTCGGCGAGGGCAGCCGCGCCAGCTTCATGTCTCTCGATTCACAGGCCATCGACGACCCCGCCCAGCCGACCGTCGAGTATGGCTGGAGCCAGGACGACCTGAGCGGAGATCCGCAGACTCCGAACTGGCAGGACGGACGCGTGCTCCGTACCGACCAGTCCTTCTCGGTTTCCGCCTGGGTACAGCCTAGGTCGCTTGGCATGCAAACTGCCATGTCGCAGCTCGGTTCGAAGCAGTCTGCGTTCTACCTCGGCCAGCGTACGAGAACGGTGGACGGACAGCCTGTCAACTACTGGTCGTTCAGCGTCTTCGGTGCCGATGACCAACCCATCGGTAGCCGGCTTGCGGAAGCATTCATGACGTCACGTGCGATGACCGAGGAAGACGATCTGTCTCACTGGACCCACCTGGTGGGTGTTCACGACACCGCGCGTCGACAGGTTCGCCTGTATGTCAACGGCGATCTTGTCAAGACCACCCCCTTCGGCTCGGGTGCCTTCACCGGTGCCTTCGACGCAACGGGGCCGCTCTACCTCGGCGCCGCTCGGTTCACCCCCGCCGGCGCAGCCACCCAGCTGGTCGACCGCTGGCACGGCGACATCGATGACATAAGTCTCTTTCAGGGTGCGCTGAGTGACAACGATGTCCGCGAGATCAACGAGCTCGAAGCCGTCAGGGAAGCCGATGTCACGGGCTGACCGCCCACCGAGCACCACGCACACCCCGTCAGCCGCGAACGCGATCCCCGCTGGGAGTCTGGTGAAAACCTCCGTTGCACGTCCTGCCCCCGTGCGCCGCTTCACCCAGGTGGTCGCCGCGACGCTCACCTCCGTACTGGTCGTCTCCGGCATGACGGTGCCCGCCCAGGCTTCCCCCGGGTCGGTCACCCTCAACCGACAGCGGGAGAAGCTCGACCGGGACGGGCAGACCGCCCGGGGGAGGGCCAATCCCACCAGCCCAGCCACCAGCGCCAAGCTGAGCCCGCCGGTGTGGCCCGCTCCTGGCCGGGCGTCGGTGACCCTGCCGCCCGTCGACGACGAGCGCCGGGCAGCACCGGCCCGGGTGAAGGCGGGAAAGCTGCCGGTCACGGTGAGCCGGGCACCCGGCGCGGCAGGAGCCGACACGTCAGCGGTCTCGGTCGAGGTGCTGGACCGGGCCGCCGCACCGCAACGCTGGCGCGACGGTCTGCTGCTGCGGCTCGGCGAGAGCGCCGGGGGTAGCGGTGCCGGCGGCGCGACCACCGCGAAGCGGCCGGGCGCGGTTACCGTCTCGGTCGACTACCGGGCCTTCCGCACCGCCTTCGGCGGCAACTGGTCCTCCCGGCTGCGGCTGTGGCAGGTGCCGGACTGCGCGCTGCGGACCCCGGATCGGGCCGGATGCGCGGCGCAGCCGTTGCCCTCGCGCAACGACGGATCGTCGGTGAGCGCCGAGGTGCCCCTCGGCACGGACGGTGCGGGCCGGGCCGGGACTGCGGCTCCATCGCTGGTTGCACTGGCCGCAGGTGCGTCTGGTCCGGAGGGCGACTTCGCGGCCACCCCGATGTCGGCGAGCGCGACCTGGTCCGCCGGCACGTCGACCGGTGGCTTCTCCTGGTCGTACCCGATGCGGATGCCGCCGACGATCGGTGGCCCCGCGCCCAGCCTCGGGCTCTCCTACACCTCCGACAAGGTGGACGGGCAGTCGGATGCGTCCAACAGCCAACCCTCCTGGGCCGGTGAGGGCTTCGACCTCTGGTCCGGCTACATCGAGCGCAGCTACGTACCGTGTGCCGACGACATGTCCGGCGGCAACAACAGCACCAACCGCACCGGTGACCAGTGCTGGCGGTCCGACAACGCCACCATGTCGCTCAACGGACGGGGCGGCGAGCTGGTCTACGAGGCGGGCAAGGGCTGGCACAGCCGCAACGAGGACGGCTCCAAGATCGAGAAGCTCACCAACGCCAGCAACGGCGACAACGACGGTGAGTACTGGAAGGTGACCACGCCGGACGGCGTGCAGTACTTCTTCGGCCGCAACAACCTGCCGGGGCAGAGCAACGCGACGGACTCCACCTGGACCGTGCCGGTCGCCGGCAACCACGCCAACGAGCCGTGCAACGTGTCGTCGTTCGCGTCATCGTTCTGCAACCAGGCGTGGCGGTGGAACCTCGACTACGTCGTCGACCCACGCGGCAACACCGTGTCGTACTGGTACGACAAGGAGCTCAACCGGTACGCGAAGAACGCGAGCTCCACCAACAAGGCCGAGTACGTGCGCGGCGGCGTGCTCAAGCGGATCGACTACGGCACCTGGGACCGTGGCTCCGGCGACCGGTCGGTGACCGCGCTGGCACAGGTGGTGTTGGAGACCCAGGACCGGTGTGCGGCGGACTGCCAGATCCACGACGCCGCGCACTGGAAGGACGTCCCGTGGGACCAGGACTGCGCCTCGGGGGCGGCGGACTGCGGGGAGAACTACGGCCCGACGTTCTGGAGCACGAAGCGGCTGTCGAAGGTCACCACCCAGGTCTGGGACACCACGAAGACCACGCCCGCGTGGCAGCAGGTCGACTCGTGGACCCTCGACCACACCTATCCCGCCGTCGGTGACGGCAGCGATCACGCCGGCATGTGGCTCGCCTCGGTGGTCCACCGGGGCCTGGTCGGTGGGACCGTCGTCATGCCGCCGGTGACGTTCGAGCCGGTGTCGATGCCCAACCGGGTGCTCAGCAAGAACAACACCAGCAACAACCGGATGCGGATCGGCAACATTCTCACCGAGACCGGTGGCAAGATCCAGGTCAGCTACAGCCAGCGTGACTGCACCGCCACCAGTCTGCCGTCCGCGCCGGAGACCAACACCCGGCGCTGCTATCCGGTGGTCGGCCCGGACCCGTACGACGCCGATCTGGAAATCACCGAATACTGGCACAAGTACGTCGTCACCCAGGTCTCCGAGTCCGACATCAAGGTCATGGTGGGCAGCACCGACCACGGCCAACCGGTGCAGAACACCTTCTACACCTATCTCGGCTCCCCGGCCTGGCACTTCGCCGACGACAACGGCCTGGTCAAGCCGAAGCGCAAGACGTGGAACCAGTTCCGCGGCTACGGCCAGGTGGAGGTGCGCAAGGGCGACGCCCCGGCGCAGACCCTGACCCGGACCACGTTCCTGCGCGGCATGCACGGCGACCGGGTGAGCAAGTCGAGCACCGCCAAGCGCACCGTCACCGTGGCCGCCTCCCTGGGCACCGAGACGGTGTACGACGAGGACCAGTTCGCGGGCATGGTCCGGGAGCAGGTCGTCTACGACGGCGTCGACACCAGGCCGGTCTCCAAGACGGTCAACGTGCCGTGGCGTTCACCGGCCACCGCGACCCGCACCATCAACGGTGACGAGGTCACCGCCCGCTACACCAACACCCGCGTTGCTTACACCGCCACCGCGCTGGGCGTCAACGGGGCGGGGGGCTGGCGGACCGCGCGGACCGTGTCCGCCTTCGACGACACGTACGGCACCACCGACACCATCCAGGCCGACGGGGACATCGCCAGCACCGGCGACGAGAAGTGCACCACGTACCTGTACAACCGGAACGTCACCGCCAACATCGTGCAGGCGGTCAAGCAGATCACCGTCAAGGCGGTGCCCTGCGCGACCGCGCCGGCAACCGAGGCCGACATCGTCGCCGACGAGCGGAAGTTCTACGACGGCGCGACCAGCGTGGACACCGCGCCCACCCGGGGCGAGGTCACCCGGGTCGACAAGCTCAAGGACTGGTCGTCGTCGGGCGGCACCGTCTGGCAGACCACCGGTCAGGCCACCTTCGACGCGTACGGTCGGCCGAAGACCGCCACCGACAACCGCGGCCGGACGGTGACCACCGAGTACACCCCGGCCACCGGTGGCCCGGTGACCAAGGTGACCACCAGGACGCCGGACCCGAACGGCAGCACCACCGACTGGGTCAACACCGTCGACACGCGGCCCTACTGGGGTCAACCCGTCCGCACGACCGACTACAACGGCCGCCTCGCCGACATGGAGTACGACCCGATGGGTCGACTCGCCAAGGGCTGGGAGGTCGGCTGGGCGAAGGCGGACCATCCGACGACCCCGTCGGTCGAACACACCTACTGGTACGCGCCGAACCGGGACGCCTACCCCTACACGACGACCCGCAAGCTGCACGCCGGTGGCGGCTACCTGACGTCGTACGAGATCAAGGACGCCTTCCTGCGTCCCCGGCAGTCGCAGACCGCCGGGGTGGGCGGCGACCGGGTGGTCACCGACACCCTGTACGACGCGACCGGCCGCGCGGTCACCAGCTACCAGGCGCACGCCGAGCCTGGCACGCCCGGGGGCGCGCTCTGGTGGGAGCCGGAGTGGTCGGTGCCGGCGGTCACCAGGACGCTGTACGACAACGCCTCCCGGGCCACCGACCAGATCCTCTTCGGCACCGACGGCGTCACCAACCTGGTGGAGAAGTGGCGCACCACGACGACGTACCTGGGTGACACGGTCACGGTGACCCCGCCGGAGGGCGGCACGGTCACCACCACCAAGACCGACATCGAGGGGCGGACCGTCGAGCTGCGCCAGCGGACCGACGACGCCCAGGCCACCCCCGACCTCGTCACCACCTACGCCTACAACCGCAAGGGGCAGCTCGCCAAGGTCACCGACACCGACGGCAACGAGTGGGTGAACACCTACGACGTCAAGGGCCGGCAGATCACCGCGAAGGACCCGGACAAGGGCACCACCCAGACCACCTACACGGTGTACGACGAGGTGGAGACGAGCACCGACGCCAACAACAACGTGCTGGTCAACGAGTACGACGGGATGGGCCGACGCAAGGCGCTCTATTCCGGCAGCATCGCCACGGCGAACAAGCTCGCCGAGTGGAAGTACGACAAGCTCTACACCGGGGCGACGCTGCGCGGTCAGCTCACCGAGAGCATCCGCTACGAGTCGGCCGGCTCCACCAACGCCTACAAGTGGCAGGCGCGAGCCTTCAACACCCGCTACCAGCCCACCGGCGCGAACTACGTCATTCCCGCCAACGAGGGCAGCGGCCTGTCCGGCACCTGGATCTACGGCTACGGCTACTCGTCGTACGAGGGAAGCCCCACCAGCATCACCTATCCGGCCGCCGGGGGCCTGACCGCCGAAACGGTGCAGACCGGGTACGACGCGACAACCGGCCTGCCGACCCAGCTGTCCTCCACCCTGGCCAACGTCGGCCGCTACGTGATCGGGCAGGACTACACCAGGTACGGCGAGCCCACGCTGACCACCCGCAAGACCGACGGTGGGGTGTATGTCCAGGACGACACCTACTACGACGCCGTCACCCGGCGGGTGACCCGCACGAAGGTCAAGCCGGAGACCGCCACCGGCACGGTCAACGACACCAGCTACAGCTACGACGCGGCGGGCAACATCACGTCCATCGCCGACACCCCCCAGGTGGGCACCGCCGACACCCAGTGCTTCCGCTACGACGAACTACGCCGGATGCGGCACGCCTGGACCCCGAAGGCCGGCGTCGCCTGCGCCGCCGACCCGAAGGTCGCCGACCTCGGTGGTCCGGCCCAGTACTGGAACGAGTGGGAGCTCGACGACGTCGGCAACCGCAGCACCGAGAAGGTGCACACGGCGGCCGGGGACACCGTCCGCACGTACACCACGCCCACCGGTGGCGCGAACGTCGTCCGGCCGCACGCCGTCACCTCGGTCCTGACCACGGTGCCCGGCCAGACCGACGTCACCACCAACTACAGCTACGACAACGTCGGCAACATGCGCTGCCGGCCCGTCAGCGGCACCGCCAACAACTGCACGACCGGCACCAACTCCCAGACGCTGAACTGGAACGCCGAGGGCAGGCTCGCCTCGGTGAGCGTCGGCGGGCAGACCGTCGAGACCAACATCTACGACGCCGACGGTGCCCGACTGATCCGGCGGGACACCACCGGCACCACCCTCTACCTGCCCGGCCAGGAGATCCGGCGGGACAACAGCTCCGTCGTCACCGGCACCCGCTACTACAGCTTCGCCGGCAAACTGGTCGGCAACCGCACGCCAACCGCACTGACCTGGCTTTTCTCCGATCACCAGGGTACCCAGCAGACGGCTGTCGACGCCGCCACCCAGGCGGTGACGATCCGCCGGCAGACCCCGTACGGCGACCCCCGGGGCAACCCGCCGCTCTGGACCAACAGCAAGGGCTTCGTCGGCGGCGACAAGGACCCCACCGGCCTGACCCACATCGGCGCCCGACAGTATGACGCCGGCCTCGGTCGGTTCGTCTCGGTCGACCCGGTGCAGGACCTGGCCGACCCGCAGCAGTGGAACGCCTACGCCTACAGCAACAACAGCCCGATCACGTTCTCCGACCCGACCGGCCTCATCATGTGCTCCGACGACAACTGCGGAGCCGGCGCTGACTACGAGGACTCGGCTGGCAACGTTCACGAGACGAAGGGCGACAACGACGGCTGCGGCGGTTCCTGCGGCGACCAGGAGTGGGCAGAGGCCCAGGCGGCGAATAATGCCGGCGGGGGCAACGGCGGCGGCGGTGGTAAGGGCGGCGGCAAGGACGGTACTCCCACCAACGAGCAGATCAAACGGGCCAACGAGATCAAGAAGCAGAACGCGGTCTCGATTGTCGTCCGGGCCGGTGGCGAGCTACTGATCAAGTTCTTCGGTATCGATGACATTCTGGGCTGCATCCATGGTGATCTGGCGGCGTGTGCCTGGACGCTCATCGGCATGGTTCCGGGGACCAAGGCGCTCCAGATTGCCCGTAAGGCTGGCACGATCGTCAAGCTGCTCGGCCGGACCGGCAAGGCGCTGATGAAGTGGGCCGACGAGGCGAAATGGGCCGACAGCATTATTTCGCGGGCGGATGCTGCACGAAAATCCAGCCCCCCTGGGTCGCCTAAGGCGGTAGTGCCGGGCGGTCGTCCGGATGGTGAGGTGGTTTTTGCCGGGCATGGCAGACATGATCTGGCTGACGGAAACTTCGTGGTTCCAGAGGGTACCAATGTTGCCGTATATGCTCCATACTCCCGCCAATTGACGGACGCGGACGCGTTTAGGGTGGAAAGTGGGTCG
Source organism: Micromonospora sp. S-DT3-3-22 (assembly GCF_015354745.1). NCBI lineage: Bacteria > Bacillati > Actinomycetota > Actinomycetes > Micromonosporales > Micromonosporaceae > Micromonospora > Micromonospora sp. S-DT3-3-22. Next base: position 14,404 of record NZ_JACGMO010000110.1, on the reverse strand, counting down.
TCACTTCGCCCGGTCCGGGTTTATCGCGCAGGTGAGTCGATGCCGAACTTCACGCTGTTGCCTGCAAGTAATCTGCGTGTGCGCGCGGGCAGCGTGAGAACTGATCAGCCCGCCCTGCTGAGCAATCTAGTGAGGCCGGGCATGGGTACGTGTCACTGGGCTGCCTGTAGTGTTGTTGGTCGAAGATAGCTAGCCTCTCTTGCGACGAGGTGGGCGGAGTTGATAACGCGATTTCGATGTCAGTGTTAGGGTGGTGTACTTGTGGAAGCAGTGAAAGGTGAGCAGCGGGTCAGGCGTTGGCTTGATGCCGTCTGGGCGCGCACGCGATCACTTCGCATACTCGCAGGTGGAGAGGACGGTCCGGGGCTTTCTGATCGAGATGTCCTTTCCGAAGTTGCTGATGGGGAGATGCTTAGTATTCTCCGCAGAATAACTTCGGTGGGGCGCTTTTCGGCTGACTTGTGTAGATGTCCGGGCGATCTGACTATCGCTTTGTATGATGCTGACGCGGCCCTGCTTGGATCCGCATCGGTGCATCCGGGGTCGTTGTCTTGGGAGCGTAACCGCTTCGGGCTCGACCTACTTATTCTTAACTCTCTTGATCTAGAATTATGCTTCGCTAAAGTTGGGGTTCAGGGTGCATCGAGGAGTCTTCTCGGGCAGATGATCGATGCACTTGATCTGCATGAGGGTGAGATACAGTTTCGCAGGGCAGCAGACCCTGATGCCCTGGTTCGTCACCGTGTTCCTGAGGCACTCTACGGAAAATTGTCAGAATTGTCGGGCGATCAGGCGGCTGGCGTTGATCAGGAGGCAATTGACAACTTGATGGTGGATTTGCGGCGGTCGGAGACTGGGGACGCCGCCCTGGCGCGTCAAATTCTGGCCTGGCTTGGGACCGCCACCTGGCCAGCCGAGGCGATTGCTGGTGACGGGCAGTTGGCCCGAAGGCTATTGGCGCAGCTTGACCCAGAGGTTGTAGAGACTGTTCTTCCTAGTCTTTCCGAGCCTGCGGAGATTATGGGGGGCGTGGTCTGGGCGGCGCATCAGTCCATTGATGCGCCCAGCGTGGTTGCTCTTGGCCCGGCCATCAAAAGAATCTTGTCTTAACTCAGAACGACGGCGCACGCCCGGCGTCGTCCGACCCAAAGTTCCATTGAAGGCACCGCCCAATCCAAGGGGATGAGTGCCGGTGGTCAGCCGGGTGCCACCGCCACGTCGAGCACCTCGTCCACGCTCCGTCTCGGGGTCGCCACCCCCGGCTGCCCGTACCCGATCCGCATCACCATCTGCGGCGTGCCGAAACGCCCCAGCGACAACCGCAACGCCTCCCGTGCCCCCGACACCTCGATCGGCTGCGACAGCATCGACACGGCGAGCCCCGCGTCGGTGGCGGTCAGCAGCACCCGCTGCAACGCCTGCCCGGCCAGCACCTGGTCGACGACCGTGTTGCCGGCCGCGCCGAGCACCGCCACCAGCGGTTCCGGCTCGAAGTCGCGGCCGGGGGCCCGGTCGAGGCCGCCGAAGCCCCGCGACGGCAGCAGGTCCTGTGGTTCGGTCTGCGGGCCTCCGGCGCGGGCGGGCACCCCGTCGGGGGCGGGTTCGGTGCGCACCCAGTCGGCGCGTTCGGCCCGGTAGGCGGGGTCGCGTTCGAGCACCCGGTGGGCGCTGCGGGCGACCTCGGCGAAGGCATTGACGGCGCTGACCCCGATCACCAGTTCCAGCCAGCACTGTTCGGCGCGGGCCGCCTCACCGAGCCGCCAGCGGGCCTCGGCGGGCACCGGGTCGGGCCAGAACGGCGCCCGGTTGCTGAACCGGCGGCCGATGGCCGCGTACAGGCTCTGCTCGGCCGGGGTGGGGCGGCGCGGCAGGTCCGGGACCAGCCGGGCCAGCACGTCCGGGTCGGCGGGGTACGGGCGCAGCCGTACGGTCGCCGGGGTGCCCGCCACGGCCAGGGAGAGGCGCAGGTTGAACAGGGCGGCCCCGCCGGCGATCCGGGTCCCCCAACCGCTCGGGTCGGTGGCGGGCAGCCGGCGGGTCGGGTCGACCGACACCTCGATCCCGCCGTCGCGCAGTCGGAACCGCCACGGCTGGGTGTTGTGCAGGGAAGGCGCGCGGACGGCGTCCGCGACGGCGGCCCGTAGCTGCGCCTCGGTGTACCCGGTGCCCATGGTCGTGCTCCTTCCGTGGCGGTTCGTGCCGCGCCACCCCGAGCGGGGAACGCCTCGCCCCGGCCGGCCGACGCCGACCCGGTTCCCGGTGGTGGTTCCCCTCCACGGTCCGTCACCCGGGGGTGGGCCGGGCAGGGCCGGACGTCCCGACCCGCCGGGCCGCCCTCCCCGACCCGGCCGGGCCGCCCGTCCCCGGCGCGACGTGCCGGAAAGGCGGCCCGACGCGCCGGGTTAGGGACCTTCGGCCCGTGCACGGGCCGGTCCGGGCGGGTAGAAACGAGGGATGATCCGGGTGTTCCTCCTCGACGACCACGAAGTCGTCCGCCGTGGCCTGGCCGACCTGTTGCAGAGCAGCGGCGACATCGAAGTGGTCGGCGAGTCCGGCTCCGCGCAGGAGGCGGCCCGGCGGATTCCCGCCCTCCGCCCCGACGTGGCGATCCTCGACGCCCGGCTGCCCGACGGTAACGGCATCGACGTGTGCCGGGACGTCCGGGCGGTCGACTCGTCGATCAAGGGGCTGATCCTCACCTCGTACGAGGACGACGAGGCGTTGTTCGCCGCGATCATGGCGGGTGCGGCGGGGTACGTGCTGAAGCAGATCCGGGGCACCGACCTGGTCGACGCGGTACGCCGGGTCGCCGCCGGGCAGTCGCTGCTCGACCCGGCGATCACCACCCGGGTGCTGGAACGCATCCGCAGCGGCGTCGAGCAGCCCCGCGAGTTGAAGACCCTCACCGAGCAGGAGCGCCGCATCCTGGAGTACGTGGCCGAGGGGCTGACCAACCGGGAGATCGCCGGCAAGATGTTCCTGGCCGAGAAGACGGTGAAGAACTACGTCTCCAGCGTGCTGGCCAAGCTGGGCCTGGAACGCCGCACCCAGGCCGCCGTGCTCGCCACCCGCCTGCTCGGCCAACGCCACTGACCCACCGCCCGGGTGGGCCGCCCCGGGGGATCAGTCGCGCAGCGGGACCGACCAGCAGAGTTGGGTACCGTGCGGCTCGACCCGGCGTACCTCGAACTCGCCGCCGTGCCGCTCGGCGCGTTCGCGCAGGTTCACCAGGCCACCCCGGGCGGCGGCCGGGTCGCAGCCCACCCCGTCGTCGGTGACCGTCACGGTGACCCGGCCGGCGTCGACCCGGACGGCGACGGCGACCCGGCTGGCCTCGGCGTGGCGTACCGCGTTGGACAGCGCCTCGCGGAGCACGGCGGTGAGGTCGGGGCGGACCGGTTCCGGCACGGCGCTGTCGATCGGGCCGTCCAGCTCGACGGCTGGCCGGAAGCCCAGCGACCCGGCGGCCACGTCGACCGCCTCCCGGATCTCGGTGCGCAGCGCCGCGCTCATCGGGGTACGCAGCTCGAAGATGGTGCGGCGGATGTCGCGGATGGTGGCGTCGAGGTCGTCGACGGCCGCGTTGATCCGCTTGGCGACGTCGGGCCGGGCGTGCATCGCGCCGCTCTGCAGTTGCAGGCCGGTGGCGAACAGCCGCTGGATCACCACGTCGTGCAGGTCCCGGGCGATGCGTTCACGGTCCTCCAGGACCACCAGCAGTTCCCGTTCCTCCTGGCCCCGGGCCCGCTCCATGGCCAGGGCCGCCTGACCGGCGAAGCTGGCCAGCAGGGTGACGTCGGCGTCGGCGGCCCGGCCGGCGTCGGGACGGTGCGCCACCACCAGCACCCCGTGCAGGGTGTCGGCGGCGGCGAGCGGGGAGACCACGGCCGGGCCGGCGACCACCGGCACCGGCCAGGGCGCCGCCTCGGCCAGGTTGTCGAGCAGTTCCCGGCGACGCTCGGTGACCGGGCCGGCGAAACTGGTCTCGCTGGCCGGCAGCAGCGCGCCGACCAGCCCGTCGGCGTCACCGTCGGCGGAGTCGACCACCTCGACGGTGAACTGGCCGGCGTCCTCGTCGTAGAGCAGCACCAGCGCCAGCTCCGCCTCGGCGACCTCCCGGGCGCGGCGGGCCACCAGGGTCAGCGCGTCGGTCCGGCGTACCTCGCCGAGCAGCACCGAGGTGATCTCGGCGGTGGCGGCCAGCCAACGTTCCCGGCGGTGGGCCAGCGCGTAGAGCCGGGCGTTCTCGATGGCCACCCCGGCGGCGGCGGCCAACGCCACGACGATCTCCTCGTCGTCCTCGGTGAACTCCGGCGCGCCCTGCTTCTCGGCCAGGTAGAGGTTGCCGAAGACCTGCTCGCGGATGCGTACCGGCACGCCGAGGAAGCTGTGCATCGGCGGGTGGTGCGGCGGGAAGCCGTACGACTGGGGGTGCTGGGTGATGTCGGGCATGCGCACCGGGCGGGGCTCGTCGATGAGCAGGCCGAGCACCCCGCGCCCGTGCGGCAGGTCACCGATCTTCGCGTGCAGCTCGGCGTCGATGCCGTGGGTGATGAAGTCGTGCAGCAGCCGGTCGGGCCCGATCACGCCGAGCGCGCCGTAGCGGGCCCCGACCAGCTCACAGGCCGCCTGCACGATCCGTTGCAGGGTGCTGCGCAGGTCGAGGTCGGTGCCGATGCCGACCACCGCGTCGAGCAGCGCCCGCAGCCGCTCCCGGCTGGTCACCACGTCGCCGACCCGGTCGAGCATCTCCTGGAGCAGCTCGTCCAGGCGGACCCGGGACAGCGGACTCAGCCCCAGCGAGGGGACCTGGTGTTCGTTGCGGGAAGCAGGGGTGCTGGCGGCCACGCGGGCGATGTTACCGCCCGGTGACCGCCGGGCACGAGATCGTCAGGGCCGCTGGTCGCGTACCGCGGAGGTGTCGACCACCTGCGCGGCCGGCAGCCGGGGGGTGTGCGGTGGGCCGGCGTGCGCCGGGTCCGCGAGCCCGATCCGCAGCACCAGGTACGGGTAGCCGAGCCCGCTGAGCAGCTGCCGCAGCGTCTGCCGGGTGCCGGCCACCTCGACCACGCCGGACAGCGGCACCACCGACGCCCCGTGCCGGGTGGCGGTGAGCCACAGCGCGGAGAGCGCCTCACCGGCCCGCAGCCAGCTGTCCGGTTCGTCCTCGTCGCCGTAGAGCAGCCCGTACACGGCGGCCTTGTCGTGCCCCGGGCCGACCGGGAGGTCGCCGGGGCTGCCGAAGTCCCGGGCCGGGACGGTGGTCTGCGGCGGGTTCTGCGGCAGCACCTCCGGCGGCAGCCCGGTGCCGCTGTCGGCCCGGTGCGTCCAGTACTGCAACTCCTCGCGGGTCTGCGGGTCCTCCGCCTCGATGGTGCCGGCGTGCGAGGCGGTCGCGGCCAGCTCCATCACCTGGTCGGCGTCGAGGATCTGCAACCGGGCCCCCTCGGCGTCCGCCGCGTGGGTGATGTCGCCGATCGCCTCGGCCGACACCGGTTCGTCGCTGACCGGCCGCCGGTCGGTGTGCCGCACCTGCATGCACTGCACCAGGCGCATCGCCTCCGGGTCGGCCCCGGAACGGGTCAGGCCGGTCAGCCGGGCCAGCAGGTCCGGCTGCTGCGGGTCGGGCAGTCGTTCGACCACCGCCGTCCAGCCCTCGGCCGCCAGCGCCACCCGGGCGTGGTGCAGGGCCGCGCCGCAGCTGACCGCCACCAGCCGGCCCTCCGGGTCGGTGGCGGAGAGCTGCCGTTCCCGGACCACCCGCAGCTCCAGGGCGTCCGGCAGGACCCGCCAGCGCCACGGCTGCGTGTTGTGCACCGAGGGGGCGTGACCTGCCGTCGCCGCCGCCTCCGCGAGCGCGGTGGTCAGCGGGCGGTCCGTCGCGGGCGTCTGGTGGCTCATCGGCACGACCTTTCCGTTTCTTTCCCATCGTGCCCCACCCCGTCGGCCCCGGGGTGGGGATACCGTTCCATCCTTGCCTGCCGGCCCGACCTTCGCGCAGGGTCCGCAGGTCCCCCCTCGGGGGCATTTCGGCCCGGCGGTTTCCCGGTTCCCGGTCCCCGCCGGCCCCCTGCTGGGACGATCCGCAGGTGGACGCGGCACCGCAGGAGTGTGTTCCGCAGCGGCCGGTCGACAGGCGTCCGGTGCGCTGGCGCGAGTGGACGCCGCTGGCCCTGCTCGGCGTGGCGCTGCTGGTCGGGGCGGTGCTCTGGCTGACCGGGCGACGTGGTCCCGCCGACGGCGTGTGGGCGGCGGCGACCCTGGGGGCGCTGGTGCCGGCGGTCGGGGCGGTGCTGCGTCAGTGGTGGCGGCGTCGGTTCGGGGTGGACGTCATCGCCGTGCTGGCGTTGGCCGGTGCGCTGCTGGTCGGGGAGTACCTGGCCGGGGCGGTGATCGCGGTGATGGTGGCGACCGGCCGGGCGCTGGAGGCGTACGCCCGGGGACGGGCGACCCGCGACCTGCGCGCCCTGTTGGCGCGGGCGCCCCGGCAGGCACGGCGGCGCACCCCGGACGGGGGGATCGAGGTGGTCGGCCTGGACCGGGTCGCGGTGGGGGACGACCTGCTGGTCGGGCCGGGCGACGTGGTGCCCGTCGACGGGCTGCTCGCGGCCCCGGCGACGCTCGACGAGTCGGCGGTGACCGGCGAGTCGCAGCCGGTGGGCCGGGCCGCCGGGGAGCAGGTGTCCAGCGGGGTGGTCAACGCGGGCGCCGCCGTGGGCCTGAAGGCCACCCGGGACGCGGCGGGCAGCACCTACGCGGGGATCGTCCGGCTGGCGCGGGAGGCGACCGCCCACCGGGCGCCGACGGTCCGGCTCGCCGACCGGTACGCGGCGGCGTTCGTGCCGTTCACCCTGCTGCTGGCCGGGGTGGCGTGGTGGTGGTCGGGGGAGGTCGTCCGGGCGGTGGCCGTGCTGGTGGTGGCGACGCCGTGCCCGCTGCTGCTGGCCACCCCGATCGCGATCGTCTCCGGGCTGTCCCGGGCGGCCCGCCGGGGCGTCCTGGTGCGGGACGGCGGTGCGCTGGAGTTGCTCGGCCGGGCCCGTACCCTGCTGGTCGACAAGACCGGCACGTTGACCGCCGGGCGGCCCCGGGCGGCGGAGACGGTGGCCGGCCCCGGTGGCGACCGGGACGAGGTGCTGCGGCTGGCCGCGTCGGTGGAGCAGCTCTCCCCGCACGTGCTGGCGGTGGCGCTGGTGCGGCAGGCCCGCGAGCGGCGGCTGCGGCTGACCACGCCGACGGAGGTGACCGAGGAACCGGGGCGGGGGGTCAGCGGCCGGGTCGACGGCCGGCCGGTGCGGGTCGGGCAGCTCACCGGCGACCTGCCCGACTGGGCGGAGCAGGCCCGGGAGCGGGCCGAGCTGGCCGGCTGGTCGACGGTGTGGGTGAGCGACGACCACGGCCCGCTCGGGGCGGTCCTGCTGGAGGACCCGGTCCGCCCGGACGCCCGGCGGACGGTACGGCGGCTGCGGGAGGCCGGGCTGTCCCGGCTGCTGCTGCTCAGCGGGGACCGGCCGCGTACCGCCGAGCAGGTGGCCCGGCTGGTGGGGGTGGACGAGGCACTGGCCCGGTGCTCCCCGGAGCAGAAGGTGGCCCGGGTCCGGCAGGAGGCGCGGCGGGCGGTCACCGTGATGGTCGGCGACGGGGTGAACGACGCGCCGGCGCTGGCGGCGGCACACGTCGGGGTGGCGATGGGGGCGACCGGGGCGACCGCGTCGGCGGACGTCGCCGACGCGGTGATCACGGTGGACCGGTTGGACCGGCTCGCCGACGCCGTCGAGATCGCCCGGCACGCCCGCCGGATCGCGGTGCAGAGCGCCGCCGTCGGGATGGGGCTGGCGGTGCTCGCGATGCTTGCCGCCGCCGCCGGTCGGCTGCCGCCGGTGGCGGGCGCGTTCCTCCAGGAGGGCATCGACGTGCTGGTGATCCTCAACGCGCTGCGGGCGCTGCGCGGCGGGCTGCGCCGTCCGGACGTCCCGCCGGCCACCCGCGCCCTGCTCGACCGGTACGCGGGCCAGCACGCCGGCGTACGGGACGTGCTCGCCCGGGTACGGGACACCGCCGACCTGGTGGCGACCCGGCCGACCGCCGACGGGTGCCTGCCGGCGCTGCGCGACACGCACCGCCGGCTCACTGACGAGGTGCTGCCGCACGACAGCGCCGAGGAGCGGCAGCTCTACCCGGCGTTGGCCGGCCCGCTGGGCGGGGAGGTGACGTCCACGATGAGCCGGGAACACGTGGAGATCCACCGGCTGGTGGACGCGATCGGTGGTCACCTGGCCCGTACCGACGGGCGGTTGCGCCCCGACCAGGTGCCCGACCTGCTCGCCAGCCTGTACGGGCTGGACGCGGTGCTGCGCCTGCACCTGGCTCAGGAGGAGGAGGACTACCTCGCCCTGGACCCCGACCCGCCCGCCCCGGGGCGTTGATCCACCCGCCCCCGTGGTGATCCACGCGCTGGGGCCGATGTTGCGGTGTCAGATCGTCGGATCACCGCAACATCGGCCCAACAGCCGCCCGACCCGCGCGCCCGACCCGCGCGCCCGGTCAGCGTTCGCGGACTACGGCGACCGGGCAGTGCGCGTGCTGGATGAGCTGCTGGCCGACCGAGCCGAGGAGCATCCCGCGCAGCCCGCCCCGACCCCGGCTGCCGACCACCACGAGCTGCGCCTCCCGGCTCGCCTCGACGAGCGCGGCGGCCGGCCGGGCCGGTGCGATCTCCACCGTGACCGGAACCTCGGGGAACGTCTCCCGCCACCCGGCGAGGGCCTGTTCGATCTCGGCCCGGTCGGCCGCGAGCCGGGCCTCGGCGTCCGGGTCGGAGGGCCGCCAGCGGTCGTCCGGCGGCTCGAAGGCCCGCAGCACCCGCAGCGGGGCGTCGCGCTGCGCGGCCCGCTCCACGGCGAACCCGAGCGCCGTGCCGGCCTGCTCGGAGCCGTCGAAGCCGACCACCACCGGGCCGGTGACCTTGGCCTGCGCCTCGCGTACCACCACGACCGGGCAGTGCGCGTGGGCGGCCACCGAGACCGCCGTGGAGCCGGCGAGCAGGCCGGTGAAGCCGCCGTGGCCCCGGCTGCCGAGCACCAGCAACCCGGCCTCGGCGGACCGTTCCTCCAGCACCAGCGCGGGCGGGCCGTCGAAGACCTCACCGTGCACGGTGACGCCGGGCCAGGCGGCGGTGGCGTCCGAGGCGGCCTTGTGCACCAGCTCCTCGACCTGCCGCCGGGCGTTGTCGTCCGGCCAGACCCCGGGGGCCAAACCCGGGCCGACCCAGCCGGCGACGGTCATCCACTCGAAGACGTACGCCAGCCGGACGGGGCGTCCGCTGCGCTGCGCCTCGGCCAGTGCCCAGTCCACGGCGACGCCCGCGTCGGCGGAGCCGTCGTAGCCGACCAGGATCTCGTCGGGGTTCATCGTCTCGTCCTTTCCTGGCTGGGGGGGGGTGTGACGGTGGGCCGGCCGGTGACCGGCCCACCGCGGGGTCACTGCCCGTCGAGCTGGGGCTGGGTCTCGCGGAGCCAGCGCCACTCGGCGACCCGGGGGTCGTCCTCGCCGTACCGGCGGGTGTGGTCGCGGCACGCCTGCCGGGTGTCGACCATCTCCTGCCGCAGGTGGGCGGCGCGGGCGGCCAGGCCGGGCACCCGGTCGATGACGTCGATGACCAGGTGGAAGCGGTCCAGGTCGTTGAGCATCACCATGTCGAACGGCGTGGTGGTGGTGCCCTCCTCCTTGTAGCCGCGTACGTGCAGGTTGGCGTGGTTGGCCCGCCGGTAGGTGAGCCGGTGGATCAGCCACGGGTAACCGTGGTAGGCGAAGATGATCGGCTTGTCGCGGGTGAAGATGGTGTCGAACTCGTTGTCCGGCAGGCCGTGCGGGTGCTCCGAGGACGGCTGGAGCCGCATCAGGTCGACCACGTTGACGACCCGCACCCTCAGCTCGGGCAGCCGCTGGCGGAGCAGGTCGGCGGCGGCGAGGGTCTCCAGCGTCGGCACGTCACCGGCGCAGGCGAGCACCACGTCCGGCTCCTGGCCGTCGTCGGTGCTGGCCCAGTCCCAGATGCCCAGGCCGCGCCGGCAGTGCTGGACCGCCTCGTCCATGGTCAGCCAGTTCGGCGCGGGCTGCTTGCCGGCCACCACCACGTTGATGTAGTGCCGGCTGCGCAGGCAGTGGTCCATGGTGGAGAGCAGGGTGTTGCCGTCCGGCGGCAGGTAGACCCGGACCACCTCGGCCTTCTTGTTGACCACGTGGTCGATGAAGCCCGGGTCCTGGTGCGAGAAGCCGTTGTGGTCCTGCCGCCACACGTGGCTGGAGAGCAGGTAGTTCAGCGAGGCGATCGGCTCCCGCCAGGGGATGCCCCGGGTCACCTTCAACCACTTGGCGTGCTGGTTGACCATGGAGTCGACGATGTGGATGAACGCCTCGTAGCTGGTGAAGATGCCGTGCCGGCCGGTCAGCAGGTAGCCCTCCAGCCAGCCCTCGCAGAGGTGTTCGGAGAGCACCTCCATCACCCGGCCGTCGGGGGAGAGGTGGTCGTCGGTGGGCTCGATCCGGCCGTCGAAGGACCGGTCGGTGACCTCGAACGCGGCACCGAGCCGGTTGGAGGCGACCTCGTCCGGGCCGAACAGCCGGAAGGTCTGCGGGTTGGCGGTGATCACGTCGCGGACCCAGGTGCCGAGCACCCCGGCCGCGCCGACCACCGGTTCACCCGGCTGCTTGACGTCGACGGCGTAGTCGCGGAAGTCCGGCAGGGTCAGGTCGCGCAGCACCCGCCCGCCGTTGGTGACCGGGTTGGCGCTCATCCGGTGCTCACCCTTCGGCGGCAGCGCGGTCAGCTCGGCGACCGGGGCGCCGGTGGCGTCGAAGAGTTCCTCCGGCCGGTAGCTGCGCAGCCAGCGCTCCAGCTCGGCCAGGTGCGCCGGGTTGTCGCGTACCTCGGCGATGGGCACCTGGTGGGCGCGGAAGGTCCCCTCGACCTGCTTGCCGTCGACCCGGGCCGGGCCGGTCCAGCCCTTGGGGGTGCGCAGGATGATCATCGGCCAGCGGGGGCGCTCGACGTGGCCGCCGGAGCGGGCCACCCGCTGGATCTCGGCGATCTCGTCGCAGGCCCGGTCCAGGGTGGCCGCGAGGAGCTGGTGCACCTGCTCCGGGTCGTCCCCGGCGACCAGGTACGGCTGGTAGCCGTGGCCGCGCATCTGGTCGAGCAGGTCCTCGGTGGGGATCCGGTCCAGCACCGTCGGGTTGGCGATCTTGTAGCCGTTGAGGTGCAGGATCGGCAGCACCGCGCCGTCGCGGGCCGGGTTGAGGAAGACGGTGGACTGCCAGCTGCCCGCCAGCGGGCCGGTCTCCGCCTCCCCGTCGCCGATGACGCAGGCGACCAGCAGGTCCGGGTTGTCGAACGCGGCGCCGTAGGCGTGGCTCAGGGCGTACCCCAGCTCGCCGCCCTCGTGGATCGAACCCGGCACCTCCGGTGCCACGTGGCTCGGGATGCCGCCGGGGAAGGAGAACTGGCGGAACAGCCGCTGCATGCCGGTCTCGTCGCGGCTGACCGAGTGGTACAGCTCGCTGTAGGTGCCCTCCAGCCAGGTGTTCGCCACCAGGGCCGGGCCGCCGTGGCCGGGGCCGGTGACGAAGATGGCCGACAGGTCACGGTTGACGATGACCCGGTTGAGGTGGGCGTAGAGCAGGTTCAGGCCGGGGCTGGTGCCCCAGTGACCGAGCAGCCGGGGCTTGACGTGCTCGGGGGCGAGCGGCTCGCGCAGCAGCGGGTTGTCGAGCAGGTAGATCTGCCCGACGGTCAGGTAGTTCGCCGCCCGCCAGTAGGCGTCCAGCCGGCGCAGCTCGTCGTCGGTCAGGGGGCTGTGCAGGTCGAGAGCGGTGTCCATGCTGCCAAAGCCTCTCGCGGGTCGGGGAGTTCTGCACCCGGAAGCGCCGATTCGCCCCGGGCAGACCCAGTCTTCGCGTTCGCCCGGTCACCGGTCAGGGCCGTTGGTCCCGGCCGCTGGGGACGTCATGCCCCGGCCGGCACGGCGGAAACCAGTCCACGGACGACGATGACCGGAGCCGGCGCGTGGTAGAGCAGGGTCTGGCTCACCTCGCCCAGCATCCCCCGTCCCGGCTGGTCGCCCCGCGCGCCGACCAGCGCCACCTGCGCCGAGCGGGACTGCTCCACCAGGACGGTGCCGGGGTCGCCGCGTACGGTGTGGCACTCCGCCGGCACCCGCGGGTGCTGCCGGCCGACCTCGGCGACCAGCGTGCCGAGCACGTCGTCGCCGCCGTCGGGTCGTCCCGGCTCGACGGCCCGGACCGCGATGACCCGGGCCTGCCGGCGGGCCGCGCAGCCGAAGGCGAAGTCGAGCGCGGCCCGGGAGCTGGCTGAGCCGTCCACCCCGACCAGCACCGGACCCGGGGGCGGTGGGTCGCGGCGGACCACCAGCACCGGGCAGCCGGCGCGGGCGGCGAGCTGCACGGCGGGGGCGTCGGCCGGTACGCAGCCGCCGCAGCCGGCCATCCCGCCGTCCCCGATGGCCACCAGGAACGCCGTCCCGGAGCGGCGGATCAGGGCTTCGACCGGCGCCCCCTCGACGATCTCGCCGTTGACCGGTACCGCCGGTTCGACCTCGTTGGCGGCCGTGGCGGCGTGGGCGATCAGCTCCTCGGCGGCGTCCCGGCTGCCGGCCACCGACGGGCCGGTGAGGGCGGCCTCCCAGTTGAAGGCGTGCAGCAGGGCCAGGCCCCGGCCATGCGCGGCGGCCTCCCGGGCGGCCAGCCGGACCACCGCGAGGTCGTCCGGTGCCGGCCCGACCCCGACCACCACCGGCCCGCCCGTGGACCCGGTCATCCGGTTCACCTCCCGGCACGCCCCACGCCGTCCCCACCGACGCTAGTCGCGGCGGGCGGGCGGTGGGGCCGGATCAGTCGGACGGGTGCCCGCCGGTCGCCGGGTGGACGCGCAGCACGACGGCGGTGGCGTTGTCGCTGCCGCCCTCGGCCAGGCTGGCGGCGAGCAGGCCGCGTACCGCCCGGGTCGGGTCCGGTTCGGCGAGCAGGTCCCGCAGGCGGTGGTAGTCGAGCTGGTCGCTGATTCCGTCGGTGCACAGCAGCCAGGTGTCGCCGGGGCGCAGTGGCACCCCGAGGAGGTCCGGGTCCGGCCGGTCGGGGTGGCCGAGGTAGCGCAGCAGCTGGTAGCGGGCGCGGGCGGCCTCCCGGGAGTTCGCCGGCCACCAGCCGTGCAGCACCCCGAGCCAGGCCATCGTGTGGTCCACGGTCACCAGCTCCAGCAGCCCGTCGCGCAGCCGGTAGGCCCGGGAGTCGCCGAGCTGGACGATCCAGGCCAGCTCGCCGTCGGGCTGGGCGAGCATGGCGGTGAGGGTGCAGCCGGCCAACTCGTCGATGGCGGCACCGGCCCGGCGTACCCGGATCTGGGCCTCGGTGACCGCGGCGCGCAGCTCGCGCGGGCCGACGGCGGGCCAGCCGGCGCGGACCAGTTCGTGCAGGGTGTCGCGGGCGGTGGTGCCGGCGACGCGGCTGCCCTCGCCCTCGCCCATGCCGTCGACGACCACCGCGAACGGCAGGTCGGGGTCGACGTGCAGGGCGTCGAAGTTGGCCGAGTAGCGGTGGCCAGCCACGGTGCCACCGGCGACCTCCCACTCGACCCGGCCGACGGGCAGCCGGCGGGCCGCCTCGACGGGCTGGTCGGCGGTGCGGCGACGGAACACCAGCGGACCGTAGCACCGCCGCCGGCCAGGTTCGGGCCGCCCGGCGTCGTGTCGGGTACGCGACGGTATCGTCAACTCAGGTTGACGCCCGGGGAGTGTCAACGTAAATTGACAGCATGAGTCAGGCGACGGAACTCGCGGCGGCCGCCGGCAGCACCGACCCCCGGGTCGGCCTGCGCGCCGTGCGTGCCCTGCGCCGGCTCCTCGAACGGCTGGAGGTGGTCCAGGTGGACAACGCCCGACGACAGGGCTGGTCCTGGCAGGAGATCGCCGACGCGCTCGAGGTCAGCCGGCAGGCGGTCCACAAGAAGCACGCCGGGCGACCGGCGGTACCCGGCACCGGGGAGGCATGATGTTCGAACGGTTCACCGACCGCGCCCGCGCGGTCGTCCACCACGCGGTCGAGCAGGCCCAGGCCGACGGGCGGGGACCCGTCGGCACCGAGCACCTGCTGCTCGCCGTCCTGGCCGACGGCGACGGGCTCGCCTGCCAGGTGCTCACCGCCGCCGGCCTCGACGCCGACGACCTGCGCGCCCGGATCAGGCGGCACACCGGCGACGGCGGGACGGGGCTCGGCGAGGCCGACGCCGCCGCGCTGCGCGAGATCGGCATCGACCTCGCGGCCATCGTCGCCCGGATCGAGGACACCTTCGGCCCGGACGCCCTGCGCGCCGCCGTCCCGGCCCCCCGCC
>NZ_JACGMO010000010.1:0-91511 GCF_015354745.1 Micromonospora sp. S-DT3-3-22 | reverse complement strand
AGCGCGGCGGCACGACCGGCGGCCTGCTCCACCCGGGCCCGGTCCAGCCGGCCGTCCCCGAGCGCCCCGACGATCTCGGCCACCACCCGCTCGACCAGCGCCGCGTCGACCTTCGCGCCCAGGCAGAGCAGGTCCGCCCCGGCGGCCAGGGCCCGTACGGCGGCCGGCCCGACCCCACCGGCGGCGACGGCCGCGCCCTTCATCTCCAACGCGTCGGTGACCACCGCGCCGGTGAAGCCGTACTCGCCGCGCAGCAGGTCGACCAGGACGGCCCGGCTGAAGGTGGCCGGCCCGTCCCCGGTCAGTGCCGGCACCCGGATGTGCGCCGTCATGACCGCCTGCGTACCCGCGTCGACCGCCGCCGCGAAGGGCGGCAGGTCGCGGGCCCGCAGCAGCGCCGCGTCGGCGTCCACGGTGGGCAACTCGTGGTGCGAGTCGGCGACGGTCGCGCCGTGGCCGGGGAAGTGCTTGGCGCAGGCCGCCACCCCCACCGACTGGAGGCCCGCCACGGCGGCGGCCGTGTGGGCGGCCACCCGGCCCGGGTCGGCCCCGAAGGCGCGGGTGCCGATCACCGGGTTCTCGTCGGCGGTGTTCACGTCGACCGTGGGGGCCAGGTCGACGGTGACACCGACGGCGGCCAGTTCGACGCCGATGGCCGCGTAGACCTCCCGGGTGAGCGCGGTGTCGTCGACCGCGCCGAGCGCCGCGTTGCCCGGGTACGGGCTGCCCGTGGCGTGCGCCAGCCGGGTCACGTCGCCGCCCTCCTCGTCGATGGCGAGCAGCACGTCGGGCCGGGCGGCACGCAGCGCGGCCGTGCTCGCCGCGAGCTGGCCCGGGTCGTGCACGTTGCCGCCGAACAGGGTGTGCCCGGCCAGCCCCTCGGCGACCAACGCGACCGCCCAGTCCGGCGGCACCGGCCCCGGGTACGCGGCCAGCAGCGTGCCCAGCGCCAGCCGGCGCAGTCCTGGATCAACCCCCACCTGAACCCCCTCTCCCGCCGCCGCCCGGAATCCGCGCCGGTGGCGGACCGGCCGGCCGTCGGCGTGTGCCGGTGGACGGCACGTGTGTCGGCACGGGCGGCCGGGTCGTCCGAGTTCCCCGCCGCAGGGCGGCCGATACGCTACGGACATCCCTGATCAACGCGATTCGGTTAGCAGAGTTTACGAAAACCAGAGGACGTGGCATGAGTGCGACCCGGCTGCCCGGAACCCCCCGACTGTTGCGGGCGCTCAACGACCGTGCGGCGCTGGAGCTCCTGCTCGAACGCGGCCCGCTCACCCGCGCCCGGCTCGGCGAGCTGACCGGCCTGTCCAAGGTCACCGCCTCGCAGCTGGTCGAGCGGCTGGAGGAGCGGGGGCTGGTCGCCAGGGTCGGTGAGCAGGCCGGTGGGCGGGGGCCGAACGCGCAGCTGTACGCCGTCCGGCCGGGCAGCGCGTACGTGGTCGGGGTGGACGTCGGCGCGGAACGGGTGGTGGCGGCCTGCGCGGACATCACGGGCGCGGTCGTCAGCCGGGTCGAGCAGTCCACCCGGGACACCGACGACCCGGTCGGCGTGGTGCACACGGCGGTGGTGCAGGCGGCCAGCCGGGCCGGCGCGGAGCTGGACAGCGTACGGCGGGTGGTGCTCGGCACCCCCGGTCTGGTCGACCCGGCCACCGGGGACATCACGTTCGCGTTCAACCTGCCCCGCTGGCACCGGGGTCTGCTCGCCGCGCTGCGCGAGGACCTGCACACCCCGGTCGTCTTCGAGAACGACGTCAACCTGGCCGCCGTCGCCGAGGCGCAGTCCGGGGCCGCGCAGGGGCTGGCGGATTTCGTCCTGGTCTGGGTGGACGCCGGCGTGGGTCTGGCGATCATGCTGGGGGGCCGGCTGCACCACGGCAGCAGCGGCGCGGCCGGCGAGATCGGCTACCTGCCGGTGCCGGGGGTGCCGATCCCCCGGGACGTCTCGCGCCGGGCCAAGCCGGCGTTCCAGCAGCTCGCCGGGGCGGACGCGGTCCAGGCGGTGGCCCGGGAGCACGGCATCGACGCGCCCGACGCGGCCGGCGCGGTGCGGGCCGCCATCGCCGCCGGCACCGCCGGTGGCCCGCTGCTCGACGAGCTGGCCCGCCGGCTCGCCCTCGGGGTGGCCAGCACCTGCGTGGTGCTGGACCCGCCGCTGGTGGTGCTCGCCGGTGAGGTGGGGCAGGCCGGTGGGGCGGCGCTGGCCGAACGGGTGCAGCACGAGGTGGCCGCGATCACCCTGGTCCGGCCCCGGGTGGTGCCCACCGGGCTGACCGAGGAGCCGATCCTGCGGGGGGCGCTGCGGACCGCGCTGGACGCCGTGCGGGACGAGGTGTTCGGGTCGACAGTCGGCTGACCGACCACCCCGTCCGTCCGACGCCATGAAGGAATACTTCACCACTGCGCCGGTCACGGCAAGATGTCGCCGTGACCGGCGTCGGTGGACCGGGCCGCCCTAGACCAGGTCGCGGCGGCGGAACGCGACGAACGCGGCACCGGTGACCGCACCGGTCAACGCCAGCAGCACCAGCAGCGCCGGCCCCCAGGTGATCGCGTAGACGCCGCCGTCGCAGACGCCGCTGCCCGGCGGGCAACCCCGGTCGTCCCAGAACTCCAGCCGGCCGGACAACCAGGCGCCCAGGTAGTTGGAGAGCATCAGCAGGTCCGCCCGGGCCACGTCGAGGATCTGCAACACCAGTCGGGCGCCCATCTCCCAGACCACCGCGTACGCGGCGACCGCGCCCAACGCCGCCGAGGTGTGCCGGCCCAGCGTGGCCATCCCGAAGCCGAGCACGGTCGACAGCAGCACCAGCACCAGACCCCGCCCGTAGATGGCCCCCAGCCCACCCCAGAACTGCCCGTCCAGCGGGCCCGGCGCGCCAGCCGTCTGCCCGATCGTCCAGAAGGTGCCCAGGTAGAGCACCGACGCCAGCACCGCGAGCGCGGCCACCACCCCGACCAGGGTGCCCAGCTTCGTGCCGAGCACGGTCAGCCGGCCCGGACGCCACAGCAGCAGGTTGACCACCCCGCCCGAGTTCAGGTCGGCGCCGATGTACGACGCGCCCACCAGGAAGCCGAACAGCACCAGGAACGCGATCAGGAAGTAGAGCAGCCCTCGCGCCTCCTGGGAGAAAATGAAGACCGAGGTGAGGTAGTCGGTGGCCACCGGCAGCCGCTCCATCCGCGCCGGGTCCAGCTCGGCGCAGTCGGCCGGCACGTAGCCGGCGTCCTCGGTGATCGGGATCTCGCCGGCCCGGACCCGCAGGCAGCGGGTGTGCTCCGCCTCCATCGCGGCCACCGCCTGCGCGGCCTGCTCCTGCGCGGCGGACATCTCCTGCGCCGTCGGCCGGTGCGACCCGATCAGCGTGGTCGCGGTGGTCACCGCGAAGGCCACCGCGAGCAGCAGCACCATCAGCTGGACGAAGCGGCGCGCGGTCAACCGCTCCACCTCGGCACGGACCAGGTTCACGCGTCCACCCTCCGACCGTCGGTCCGGTCCAGTTCGATCAGCGGTTCGTCGGCGTCGCCCGCGCCGTCCGGCTGCCCCGGCGGGGTCGTCCCGGCGGTGAGTTCGAGGAAGACACTCTCCAGGTCCGGCCGGACCGGGGTCAGCTCGCGGACCCACAGGCCCTGCCCGCCGAGGGTGCTGCTGATCAGCTCCGGCTCCGGCGCGCCCCCGACCACCAGCACGTCGTCGGGGTGGACGGCGACCGTCAGCCCGACCTCCCGCAGCAGCCCCGCGCCCCGCTCCGACTCGGCCACCCGGACCCGCCACTCGTGCGGGTCGTGCCCGGCCAGCACGTCGTCCACCCGGCCGGCCGCCACCCGACGACCCCGCGCGATGATCGTGACGTGGTCGCAGATCAGCTGGATCTCGGCCAGGATGTGGCTCGACACCAGCACGGTCACCCCGGACCCGGCGAGCGTACGCATCAGGTCCCGCATCTCCCGGATGCCGGCCGGGTCCAGCCCGTTCGCCGGCTCGTCCAGGATCAGCAGCTCCGGGCTCTTCAACAGCGCCGACGCGACGGCGAGACGCTGCTTCATGCCCAGCGAGTAGCTCCGCACCCGGTCCTCACCCCGGTCCCGCAGGCCGACCTGGTCGAGCACCTCGTCCACCCGGGACGTCGGCACGCCGCCGGCCACCGCCAGCAACCGCAGCGTGCGGTGCCCGGTGAAGTTGCCGAAGAACTGCGGACTCTCCACGATCGCGCCCACCCGCCCGGTGACCCGACCCAACTGCTCCGGAGCCGGCGCACCCAGCACCCGCAGCTCCCCGGCATCGGCGTTGACCAGCCCCAGCAGGGCGCGCAGCGTGGTGGTCTTGCCGGAGCCGTTCGGGCCGAGGAAGCCGTGCACCTGACCCGCCTCGACGACCATGTCGAAGCCGTCCACCGCCACCCGCCTGCCCCGCCGGATGGTGCGGAACGTCTTACGCAGACCGGTGATCTCGATGACCGCGCTCATCCGCACCGCCCCTCGTCTCGTACGGGCATGGGCCGTCCTCCCGGGATGGTGACCAACGACACGGTGCCCCACCCTATGGCCGGGCCACCCGCCCGTGGGGGGCAGCCTCGGGCTGCGTGGTTGGATGGAGCGGTGACTGGTGACCCGTTCCCCGCCGCAGCCACCCCCTCGACCGTGGACGCGGATCTGGTGGTCAGCCTGGACGGCGTCGCCGTCCGGCGGTCCGGCACCGCCCTGCTGCACGACGTCGACTGGCGGGTCGAGCTGGACGAACGCTGGGTGGTGCTCGGCCCCAACGGCGCCGGCAAGACCACCCTGCTCAACCTCGCCTGCGGTCAACTGCACCCGAGCACGGGCGTCGCGCACGTGCTCGGCGAGCGGATCGGCCGTACCGACATCACCGAGCTGCGGACCCGGATCGGCCTCACCACCGCCGCCGTGGCCGAGCGCATCCCCGCCGAGGAACGGGTCGGCGACGTCGTGCTCACCGCCGCCTGGTCGGTGGTCGGCCGCTGGCGGGAGAGCTACGACCAGGCCGACGAGGCCCGCGCCCGCGCCCTGCTCGGGCAGCTCGGCGTCGGCCACCTGGCGGACCGCACGTACGGCACCCTCTCCGAGGGCGAGCGCAAGCGGGTACAGGTCGCCCGCGCCCTGATGACCGACCCGGAACTGCTGCTGCTCGACGAGCCGGCGGCCGGGCTCGACCTGGGTGGGCGCGAGGACCTCGTCGGTCGGCTCGCCGAGCTGGCCCACGACCCGGACGCCCCCGCCCTGGTGCTGGTCACCCACCACGTCGAGGAGATCCCGCCCGGGTTCACCCACGCCCTGCTGCTGCGCGACGGCGCGGTGGTCGCCCAGGGGCTGCTGGCCGACACGCTGACCGGCGACAACCTCAGCAAGACCTTCGGCCTGCCGCTGGTGGTCGAACGCCGCGGCGACCGCTGGACCGCCCGCGCCGCCTGACCGCCCGCGCCGCCTGACGGCCCGCGCCGCGAACCGTATCCGGCCGGTCGATCCGTGTCGGCGGCCGGGTAGACCGGCTCCCCGTGCCCGCCTGACGGACCGCGTCGCACGCCCGTCCGGCGCGGCGGGGCACGGGACCCGGGGCGGGCGGGCGAGGCCCTAGACTCGCCGCGGAGCGTCCGGTCGGCGGGAGGTCGTGGTGCGGCAGAGCCGGATCGTCGTGGTGGGCAGCGCGAACATGGACGTGGTCGGAGCCGGCCCGACACTGCCCCGGCCGGGGGAGACCGTGCTCGGCAGCCACTTCGTGATGGTGCCCGGCGGTAAGGGTGCCAACCAGGCGATCGCCGCCGTCCGGGCCGGTGCCGCCTGCACCTTCCTCGGCGCGCTCGGCTCCGACGCGTTCGGTGTCACCCTGCGGGCCAGGATCACCGCCGCCCAGGTGGACGCCACCCACCTGCGGGTGGTCTACGGGGCGTCCGGGGTGGCGCTGGTGATGGTCAACGCGGCCGGGGAGAACGCCATCCTGGTCACCCCCGGCGCGAACGCCGCCTTCACCGCCCTCACCGCCGCCGAGCTGGATGCCGTACGCGGGGCGGACGTGCTGGTCGCCCAGTTGGAGATCCCGGTCGAGACGGTGACCGAGGCGGCGGTGGCCGCCCGTGCCGCCGGCACCCGGGTGATCCTCAACGCCGCGCCGGCCCGGCAGGTGCCCGCCGAACTGCTGGCGGCGGTGGACCTGCTGGTGGTCAACGAGACCGAGGCGCAACTGCTGACCGGCCGGGGGCGGGACGATCCGGGGGCGCTGCTGGCGCTGGTGCCCCGGGCGGTGCTCACCCTCGGCGGCGGGGGCGCGTGGTACGTCGAGCGGGACGCCCCGGCCGTGCACGTGCCCGCCGTCGCGGTGGACGTGGTCGACACGACCGCCGCCGGGGACGCGTTCACCGGCGCCCTGGCCGTGGCCTGGGGCGAGGGCCGGACGGTGGTCGACGCGGTGCGCTGGGCGGCGGCGGCCGGTGCGGCGTGTGTCCGGCGGCTCGGCGCGTCGGTGGCGCTGCCCGAGCGTGCCGAGATCGACGCCCTCTACACCCCGGCCACCGGGACCTGACCGGCGGCTCAGTCGGTCGGGTCGTCGCTGAGCCGTTCGCCCCGGCGGCGCAGCATGCCCAGGCCGGGGATGCCGGCGACGGCGAGCTTGAGGTCACGGGTCACGTCGAGCAGGTCGTGCAGGTCCGGGCCGACCCGGTCGAGGGTGGCCAGGATCGGCAGCACGTCCGAGGTCAGGTGCTCCTTGAGCTTCGGCAGCTCGTCGACGAGCCGGATCGCCGCGGCCAGCTCCTCGTGGCTCAGCTCGGCCACGAACCGGTTCGCCATCGGCGCACCCCGCCGCAACGCCGGCTCGTACGCGGTCAGCAGTTCGGCCGCGACGGCGGCGGCGCCCTCGGCGGTGGCCACCGTGCCGGCGGCCCGGTCGGCGACCGCCCCGGCCTCGGCGACCACCACGCCGGCCGCCCGGGACACCTGCCCGGCCCCGGCCACCACCCCGGCCGCCGCGTCGGCGACGTCGGTGGCCCGGGTGATGGCCGTGGTCGCCGCCGCGCTGATCACCGCCACCTCCCGCACCGCCTCCTCGGCGTCGGTGAGCACCCGGTCCGTGCGGTCCAGGGTGCCCTCGATCCGGTCCACCACCCCGTTGATCCGGGTCAGCAGCGCCTCCACCCCGTCGAGCACGGCGAAGGCACGGGCCGGCACGGCGGCGAACGAGGCGGCCGAACCGAACGCCTGGTCGAGGGCGGAGCGGGTGAGACCGACGACGGCGGCCGGTCGGGGCAGGGGGATGGCCATGTCACCCAGTGTGCGTCGGGTCGGCCAGTGCCGCCCGCCGGCACGGTCGGCGGACGTG
Organism: Micromonospora sp. S-DT3-3-22; assembly: GCF_015354745.1. Lineage (NCBI taxonomy): Bacteria > Bacillati > Actinomycetota > Actinomycetes > Micromonosporales > Micromonosporaceae > Micromonospora > Micromonospora sp. S-DT3-3-22. The sequence goes on along the minus strand of NZ_JACGMO010000010.1, from coordinate 84,178 downwards.
GGCCCGACCCGGCCGGCTGTCGGGTCGCGGGCCCGGGGGGAGCACGGTCGGCGGACCTGGCCGGGGCGCGGGCCCGGCCCCGGGACGGCGGGGAAACGGGTACCGGTCCGTGCCCGGACGGGCGGTAGGGTGCCGGCATGTCGCTCCGTCCCCCCGGCGTGACGCCGGCCGGTCGGGGCCGCGCGGCGCTGACGGTCCTCGCCGTGCTCGCCCTGCTCCTCGGTGGCTACGGGCTGTTCCGGGCGGACGCCGGCCTGACCACCCGGCAGGTCACCGTCGACGGGGTGCCGCTGACCGAGGTACGGGCCGACGGGGCGGGCGCGGGTCCTCGACCGGGGGTGGTGATCGCGCACGGCTTCGCCGGTTCGGCCCGGTTGATGCGTCCGCTCGCCGACACGGTCGCCCGGCGGGGCGCGGTCGCGCTGCTGCTCGACTTCGCCGGGCACGGCGGCAACCCGGCCGGGTTGCCCGGGGCGGGCAGCGACGACACCGCCTCCCGCGTCGCCCTGGCACACGACCTGGCGGTCGCCGTCGCCCACCTGCGGGGCCGGCCCGACGTCGACCCGACGCGGATCGTCCTGGTCGGACACTCGATGGGCGCGGGGGCGGTGACCCGGTACGCCGCCGGCCACCCCGACCTCGCCGGCACCGTCGCAATCTCCCTGCCCGACGGCGGTGACCTGCCCGACGCCCGGCCGGAGCGGCTGCTGCTGATCGTCGGCGGCCTGGAGTTCCCCGCCTTCCGGGACACCGCCGAGGCGACCGCCCGGCGGGGCGTCGGGCGACGGGTGGTGGTCGTCCCCGGGGTCGAGCACATCTCGGTGCTCTTCGCCGGCCGTACCCACCGCGAGGTCGCCGCCTGGGTCGGCGGCGTCGACGGGGCGGCACCGCGTCCGGCCGCCCGACTGGTCCCGGCGGGGTTGCTGCTGCTCGGTTTCGGGCTCGGCTTCGTGCCGCTGGCGGCCCTGCTGACCGGCCACCGTCCGCCGCGCCCCCGGCGCGGGCTACCCGTCGCGCCGGCACCCGTCGTGCTGGCGGTGGCGACGGCCGCCACCGGCCTGGGGGTGCTGATCGCCCCGGTGCTGCCGACCACCCGGCTGCCGCTCGCGGTCGGCGGCTACCTCACCGGCTTCCTGCTGGTCACCGGCGTCCTGTTGGCCGCCGCCCGGCACGTGCCGCTCCGCCTGTTCGGCACCGGTCCCGCCGCGCCGGCTGCGACCGGTGGGGCCGTCCCGGCCGGCGGGCGTACGCCGCTGCGGCCGGTGGTCGCGGCCCTGCTGCTGACCGGGTACGCCGTGGCCGCCGTCGCCGTGCCGATCCACCTCGGCCTCACCTGGGCGCTGCCGGTGGGCGCCCGGTGGTGGCTGCTGCCGGTGGTGGCGGTCGGCTGCCTGGTGTTCCTGGCCGGCGCGGAGCTGGTCACGCAGGGGCGGAGCTGGCGGTACGCGGCGGTCGGCGCGCTCGCCGTACCGGCGCTGGGCGGGGCGGCCGTGGTGGGGTTGGCCCCCGGTTTCGTGCTGCTGGTGGTGCCGCTGTTCGTGGTGCTGCTCGGCTGGCAGGCCGCCTGGGCGGCGGTGCTGCGGCGGGCCGGTGCGCCCCGGTGGGCACCGGCAGTGGTGGGCGCGGTCCTGGTGGCCTGGCCGGTGGCCACCGCGCTGCCGCTGAGCTGACCCGCAGCCGCCGGGGTGGGCCACCGGGACTGACCGCGGTCACCGGGGTTCCCCCTGCTGTTCGACGGCACGTTGGACGGCACGGTAGATCTGCCCGAACCGCAGCGCGTCGGGGGTACGCAGCAGCATCACCTCCTGCCCCAGGTGCTGCACCCACAGCTCGTTGACCTTGTTGCCGCGTTCGTAGGACCGGTCCAGCCAGCCGAGCGGCAGCTCCAGGAAGGGCAGCAGGGCGAGCACCCCGACGCCGCAGGCGGCCAGCACGAGCAGGGCCGGTTTCCACTCGCCCCGGTCCTGCGCCGACCAGACCAGCGAGACCACACAGATCAGCGCGATCAACGGGGGCAGCGAGAGCAGCAGCACCAGCACCCCGCGCCCGAGGATGCGGGACCGGACGGCCATCGTGGTGGCCCCGCGTGCGTGCCAGACGTACGCGACGTCGGCGATCCGTACGACCTGCCCACCGGCCCGGATCGACTCGGAGGTCACCTGCACCGTGTCGTCCCGGTAATAGAGGGTCATCATTAACCCTAACCGTTCGCAGGCGACCGGTGCCGCTGTGTGGCCGACGGATCGTGTCCCCGGCGCGCCGGGCGGCGGTCGACGCCACGGTCCCGTCCTGTGCCCCGACTCAGGCTGCGGACCCGCCCGGGGCGGTCACCGCCTGCTGCCCGCCCTCGGCCCCTACGGGCCGGTCGCGGTCGGCCCCGTCGCCCGCACCGGTGACCCGCCGGGCCGGCGGGGCGGGACGGGGTTCTCCATCGCCCGCTGCACCGCCCGGTAGATCCGGCCGAAACGCAGCGCGTCCCCGGTGCGCAGCAGCAGCACCGGTCGGCCCTGCCAGCGGACCCACAGCTCACGTTGCCGGCTGCCCCGGTCGTAGGAGCGGTCCAGGTGGTTGAAGAGGAAGTCGGCGACCGGCCCGACGGCCAGCCCGACCAGCACCGACGCCCCCACGATGGCGAGCGTGACGGTGGGGGAGCGGTGCAGCCGGACCGCCACCGCGATGCCGACCGCCGCGGCCACCAGCGGGCCGGCCAGGGCGGCGCCGATCGCGCCCCGCCCGGCCAGCACCCGCCAGGAGCGGCTGCCCCGGCGGTGCCAGACCAGGCCGATCTCGGCCAGCGGGAAGGACCGGCCGTCGACCCGGATGGCGGCGGAGGTGACCTGCACCGACCTGTCGTCGTAGTACGTGATCATCGCTGGACTCCCGAGCGCGGGGGGCGAACACCAGACTACGTACCCCAACGACCCGGGTCGTAAGGTTGGCACGCGACTTCGACGAGGAAGTGAGGGCAGCGTGAGCGAGTTCGTGCGGCTTACGACCAGGGACGGCATCGGCACCATCCGGCTGGAGCGGCCGCCGATGAACGCGCTCAACAAGCAGGTCCAGGAGGAGCTGCGGGCCGCCGCCACGGCCGCGTCCGCCGACCCGGGCGTCCGCGCCGTCATCGTGTACGGCGGGGAGAAGGTCTTCGCGGCCGGCGCGGACATCAAGGAGATGGCCGACATGTCCTACGTGGACATGGCGGAGCGGGCCGCCGACCTGTCCAGCGCCGTCGGCGCGCTCGCCCGGATTCCCAAGCCGGTGGTCGCCGCGATCACCGGGTACGCCCTCGGCGGCGGCTGCGAGCTGGCGCTGGCCTGCGACTGGCGGGTGGTGGCCGAGGACGCCAAGCTCGGCCAGCCGGAGATCAAGCTCGGCGTCATCCCCGGTGCGGGCGGCACCCAGCGGCTGGCCCGGCTGGTCGGTCCGGCCCGCGCCAAGGATCTGATCATGTCCGGCCGGATGGTGGACGCGGCGGAGGCGCTGCGGATCGGGCTGGCCGACCGGGTCGCCCCGGCGGCCGAGGTCTACGACACCGCCGTGGCGCTGGTGCGCCCGTACCTGACCGGGCCGGTGCAGGCGCTGCGGGCGGCGAAGCTGGCGGTCGACGCCGGGCTGGACATGGACCTCGGCTCCGGGTTGGCCTGGGAGAGTCAGCTCTTCGCCGGGCTCTTCGCCACCGACGACCGGCGCGAGGGGATGGCCGCCTTCGTCGAGAAGCGCAAGCCCGACTTCACCGGCCGCTGACCCGTCCCGCCCCGGGGCCGCGATCCGTCGGCCCCGGGTCGGACCACCGTCGCGGCGGTGGTCCCGCGCCGCCGGACCATGCCGAGAACTGTTCACATCTCGGATACCGGCCAGTAGCGTGTGACTCCGGTCATGGACGAGGGGAGCGGCGATGACGGAACGGGTCGAGGGCCACGGCGGAGCGCTGGCGCTGGCGGCACTGCGGGCGCACGGCGTACGGGAGATGTTCACCCTCTCCGGCGGGCACGTCTTCCCGCTCTACGACGCCGCCCACACCACCGGCTTCCCGCTCTACGACGTCCGGCACGAACAGTCCGCCGTCTTCGCCGCCGAGGCGGTCGCCAAGCTCCAGCGTCGCCCCGGCCTCGCCGTGCTCACCGCCGGCCCCGGCGTCACCAACGGCATCTCCGGCCTGACCAGCGCCCACTTCAACGCCTCACCGGTGCTGGTGATGGGCGGGCGGGCCCCGCAGTTCCGCTGGGGCTCGGGCAGCCTCCAGGAGATGGACCACCTGCCGCTGGTGGCTCCGGTCACCAAGCACGCCGAGACGGTGTTCACCGCCGACGACATCCCCCGCGCGGTCTCCGCCGCGCTGACCACCGCGCTCACCCCGCACCGGGGCCCGGTCTTCCTCGACTTCCCGCTGGAGGCGATCTTCTCCGTCGGCGACGCCGACCTGCCCGCCCCGACGCCCGTCGCACCGATCGAACCCGACCCGGACGAGGTGACGAAGGCGGCCCGGTTGATCGCCGCCGCCGCCCGCCCGGTGATCATCGCCGGTTCCGACGTGTACGCCGGGGACGCCGTCGCCGCCCTCCGCGAGGCCGCCGAGGCCTTGCAGGTGCCGGTCTTCACCAACGGCATGGGACGCGGGGCGCTCCCGCCGCAGCACCCGCTCGCCTTCGCCAAGGCCCGCCGGGTCGCGCTCGGCGACGCCGACGTGGTGGTCGTCGTCGGCACCCCGCTGGATTTCCGGCTCGGCTTCGGCGACTTCGGCGACGCGGCGGTGGTGCACGTCGTCGACGCCCCCACCCAGCGGGCCGGGCACGTCCAGCCGGCCGCCAGCCCCGCCGGTGACCTGCGGCTGATCCTGTCCGCGTTCGCCGACCACCCCGGTGACCGGGCCGACCACGCCGACTGGATCGAGCGGCTGCGCACCGCCGAGGACGCGGCGCGCGCCCGCGACGCCGCCGAGATGGCCGCCGACACCGACCCGATCCGCCCCGCCCGGGTCTACGGCGAGCTGCGCCGGGCCCTCGCCCCGGACGCGATCACCATCGGCGACGGCGGCGACTTCGTCTCGTACGCCGGGCGCTACCTGGAGCCGTCGCAGCCCGGCACCTGGCTCGACCCCGGCCCGTACGGCTGCCTGGGCACCGGGACGGGCTACGCGATGGGGGCCCGGGTCAGCCACCCCGACCGGCAGATCTGCGTGCTGATGGGCGACGGTGCGGCCGGCTTCTCGCTGATGGACGTGGAGTCGCTGGTCCGGCAGCGGCTGCCGGTGGTGATCGTGGTCGGCAACAACGGCATCTGGGGGCTGGAGAAGCACCCGATGCGGGCCATGTACGGCTACGACGTCGCCGCCGACCTCCAGCCCGAACTGCGCTACGACAAGGTGGTGGAGGCGCTCGGCGGTGCCGGGGAGACGGTGGCGAAGGCGGCCGACCTCGGTCCGGCCCTGGGGCGGGCGTTCGACGCCGGGGTGCCGTACCTGGTCAACGTGCTCACCGACCCGGCCGACGCGTACCCGCGCTCGTCCAACCTGGCCTGACGCGGCCCACGACCGCCGCCGGACCCGGCGGCGGTCGTGTTCTGCCGTGCGGATAAATCGGCGGAATGTCAGCGGCGACGCACGTAACGTCAGACCCCTCGCCCATCGTTGGACGATCCAGCGATAACGACGGGAGTTCTGATGACATACGCCATCCGCGCCGAAGGGCTGGTGCGCCGGTTCGGCGACACCACCGCCCTGGCCGGGGTCGACCTGGCGGTCCCGGCCGGCACGGTCTTCGGGTTGCTCGGCCCCAACGGCGCCGGCAAGACCACTGCGGTACGGGTGCTCGCCACCCTGCTCACCGCCGACGAGGGGCACGCCACCGTCGGCGGGTACGACGTCCGCCGTGACGCCCACCGGGTCCGCCAGCTGATCGGCCTCACCGGCCAGTACGCCTCGGTCGACGAGAACCTGACCGGCACCGAGAACCTGCTGCTCATCGGCCGGCTGCTGGGCCTGTCCCGGCGGGGCGCCCGGGACCGGGCGGCCGAGCTGCTGGCCGGGTTCCAGCTCACCGACGCCGCCGGCCGGGCCGCCAAGACCTACTCGGGGGGCATGCGCCGCCGGCTCGACCTGGCGGCCAGCCTCGTCGGTCGGCCACAGGTGCTCTTCCTCGACGAGCCGACCACCGGCCTCGACCCGCGCAGCCGCAACGACCTGTGGGACATCGTCCGGGGTCTGGTGGCCGAGGGGGTGACCGTGCTGCTGACCACGCAGTACCTGGAGGAGGCCGACCAGTTGGCCGACGAGATCGCCGTGGTCGACCACGGGCGGGTCATCGCCCAGGGCACCCCGGAGGAGCTGAAGGCCAAGACCGGCGGCCAGGTGCTGACCGTCCGGCCGGTCGAGGCAGCCGACCTGCCCACCGTGCTCGCCGTCGTCGGCGAGGTGACCGGGGTCGACCCGGAGGTCACCCAGACCACGGTCAGCGCGCCGGTCAACGGCCCGGGCGCGCTGCCCGCCGTGGTCCGCCGGCTCGACGACGCCGAGGTGTCCGTCGCCGAGCTGGCCCTGCGCGGGTCCAGCCTCGACGAGGTGTTCCTCTCCCTCACCGGCCACCGGGCCGAGGACGAGACCGCAGCCTTGGAAGGGAGCCCGGCATGACCGCCGCCACCGTCGCCGCACCGTCGGCCCCGGCCACGCCGGCCCGCCGGCTCGGCCCGACCGCCGGCCTGCGGCACACCGGCACGCTGGCCTGGCGCAGCCTGGTGCAGATCAAGCACAACCCGATGGAGCTGCTCGACCTGAGCATCCAACCGGTGATGTTCGTGCTGCTCTTCACGTACGTCTTCGGTGGGGCGATCTCCGGCAGCCCGGGGGAGTACCTGACCTTCGCGTTGCCGGGCATCATCGTGCAGAACGCCTTCTTCGCCACGATGACCACCGGCTTCGGTCTCAACCAGGATCTGACCAAGGGGGTGTTCGACCGGCTGCGGTCGCTGCCGGTGGCCCGCTGGTCCCCGCTCGCCGGCCGGATCGTCGCCGACACGGTCAAGCAGGCGTGGTCGTTGACCCTGCTGCTCGGCGTCGGGATGATCCTCGGCTTCCGGCTCGGCAACGGCGTGTTCGGCCTGCTCGGCGCGTTCGCCCTGCTGCTGGTCTTCTCGCTCGCCGCCGCCTGGATGTCGGTGCTGGTCGGGGTGCTGGTCAGCGAGCCGGACAAGGTGCAGATCTTCGGCTTCACGGTGATCTTCCCGCTGAGCTTCACCAGCAACGCCTTCGTGCCGACCGAGACCATGCCGTCGTGGCTCCAGCACTGGGTCGAGGTGAACCCGGTGACGATCCTGGCGAACGCGCTGCGGGGGCTGCTGGTCGGCGGGCCGGTGGCCGCGCCGGTGCTCCAGTCGCTGCTGTGGGCGGCGGCCATCGCCGCCGTCTTCGCCCCGCTCGCGGTGCGGGGCCTGCGCCGGCGGGTGTGATCCCGCCGCCGTCAGAGTTCGGGCCGCTCGCCGTCGCGGGGCCGCTCACCCTCCCGGGGAGCGGCGTCCTCCCGGGGCGGCGTGCGGTCGGCGGACGCCGGGCCGGCCGGGGGCGCGGTGCCGTCGGGGGACGGGCCCCCGTCGCGGCGGCGCAGGTCGTCCTCCCGGCCGCGCAGGTCCTCCTCCCACCGCTGGAAGAGGGCGTTGTCGTCGCGGCGGACGCGTTCGTCGATCGACTTGAGGAACTCGGGATCGTCGTCGGGCGCGACGGGCCGCCGGCTGGCCGGCGGCCAACCCAGGCGGCGGTCACCCTCGGCGACCGGGCGGCCGGCGAGGAACCAGGCGATCGAGCCGACCAGCGGGAAGAACAGGATGACCACCACCCAGGCGAACCGGGGCAGCCCGCGGACCGTCCCGTCCTCGGCGGAGAGGCAACTGATCAGCGCGCAGGCGGCGAGCACCACCTGGAGCAGGAACAACAGCACATAGAGCCGGGCCATGCACCCATCATGGCGCAGCCGTGCGCGTCACCACACCCCGCGCAGCACGAGCGACACGCACAGCAGCGCCAGACCGGCGGTGCCGAGGGCCACCAGCGGGACGGCCCGCGCGTCGAGGCGGGACTGCCGGCGGCCGGTGGCCCGCCCCCAGCCCACCACCAGCGTCGCCCACCAGGCCAGCACGGTGGCCCCGGCGAGCAGCGCCCCGGCGACGTCACCGGTGAGCGCCAGCCGGACCGCCAGCACCGCCACCACCGTGTACGCCAACCCGGTGCGCCGCCAGGCCAGCCGGGTGCGCTCGGGTTGCAGGCCGGGATCGCCGGTCCCGTCCGACGGCGCCCCGGTCACCTGCCGCTCACCCCACGGGCCAGCACGGCCACCACCAGCAGCAGCGCCCCCACCGCCACGATCAGGGCGAGCACGGCCGGGAACCGGGACGCCGGCAGTCGTTCGCCGAGCCGGATGGCCTGTTCGGTGCGGGACCAGTGGTCCACCGCCCGGACGGCGACGGTGCCGCCGAGCAGCAGCAGCGCCACCGCGATCACCTCCCGCAGGTGCCGCAGCGGCAGCGGCGGCAGGAACTGGGCGGCGGCCAGCCCACCGGCGATCAGCGCCAGCCCGGTGCGCAGCCAGGCCAGGAAGGTCCGTTCGTTGGCCAGGGAGAAACGGTAGTCGGGGGTGCTGCCCACGGAGTTGAGGTCCGACGGGTCGAACCACCGTCTGATCGCCTGCCACACGACGCCGATTATCCGCTTTGCCGCCGGCATAGCCTGGACCGATGACCGATCTTGATGCCACCACCCTGCGCGACACCTACGACCGGCAGCTCCGGCCGGAGATCCCCGACCCGGTCCCGGCCGGTGTGACCGTCGAACACGACGGCCCGCTGGTGCGCATCCTGGGTCTGGACCACGGCGGTTTCCTCACCTACCGCACCCTGGACGGGCTGGCCGGGCCGGAGCTGGACGCGTTGATCGCCCGCCAGGTCGAGCTGTTCCGGCAGCGCGGCGAGTCGGTGGAGTGGAAACACAACTCCCACGACGAGCCCGCCGACCTGCCGGACCGGCTGCGCGCCGCCGGCTTCGTCCCGGAGGACCGGGAGACCGTCCTGATCGGGCCGGTCGCGCCCCTGGCCGCCGCCGTTCCGGTGCCACCCGACGGGGTACGCCTGCGTGAGGTCACCGGTCGCGACGACCTGGAGCGGATCGCCGCGATGGAGGAGGAGGTCTGGCGCAGCGACCGTTCCCACCTGGTCACCGGCCTGCTGCGGGAGATCGAGGCGGACCCGCAGTCGATCACCGTGGTGGTGGCCGAGGCGGGGGAGACGGTGGTCAGCGCCGGCTGGGTTCGCTACCTCAACGGCACCGGCTTCGCCAGCCTGTGGGGCGGCTCGACGCTGGCGCAGTGGCGACGCCGGGGCGTCTACCGGGCGCTGGTGGTCTACCGGGCCCGCCTGGCCGACCAGCGGGGCAAGACGTTGTTGCAGGTGGACGCCTCGGAGGACAGCCGACCCATCCTGGAGCGACTCGGCTTCGTCCCGGTCACCACGACCACCCCGTACGTCTACACTCCGTGATCATGGAGCAGCGGCTGACGGACGACGAGCAGCAGGTTCTCAAGACGGGCGCGTTCGGCGCGGTCTTCCTGGTGTCGAACGCCGACCCGGGGGTGTTCGCGATGATCCGGGAGAGCTTCGCCGCGTCCGGGGCGTTCGCCGGGGCCAGCGGGCTGGTGAAGGAGGCGCTCAGCGCCGGTGGGCTGCCCCGGCTGCCCCGGGACTCGGCCCTGGACGTCGAGTCGGTGGTGCTGCCGGCGCTTTCACGGGCGGTGGACATCCTGCGGGAGAAGTCCCCGGCCGACGTGTCGGCGTACCGCGAGCTGGTGTTGACCGCCGCGGCGGAGGTGGCCCGCGCGCACCGGGGGGTGACGCCGGCCGAGGAGGACGCGATCGCCCGGATCAGGACCGCCCTGGCCGACCCCGCCGGCCCGGCCTGATGCCGGCCTGACGCCGGCCGGGCGTCGGTCGGGGGCCCGGCCGCAGCGCGGTGAGGTGTGTCACCGTGGGTGGCCGGGAGGGGTAACCTACTGGCAGGTAACATTGCGTTCGTGGGCAACTGCACAGCAGCCTGCGGTTGACCGGGTGTCAACGACGCGCAAAGCTCCGCCCTTAACCGGGCGAGCAGATCGCACACCACCAACAGGAGGGTTGTCGAATCGCGATGAACATCGTCGTACTCGTCAAGCAGGTGCCTGATTCGGGCGCGGACCGCAACCTGCGTGCTGACGACAACACCGTCGACCGCGGTTCGGCGAACAACGTGATCAACGAGATGGACGAGTACGCCATCGAGGAGGCGCTGAAGATCAAGGAGGCGCACGGCGGCGAGGTCACCGTCCTGACCATGGGACCGGACCGGGCCACCGAGTCGATCCGCAAGGCGCTCTCCATGGGCCCGGACGCCGCCGTGCACGTCCTCGACGACGCCCTGCACGGGTCCTGCGCCGTGGCCACCTCGAAGGTGCTCGCCGCCGCCCTCGGGCAGCTCAACGCCGACCTGGTGCTCTGCGGGGCCGAGTCGACCGACGGCCGGGTCCAGGTCATGCCGCACATGCTCGCCGAGCGGTTGGGGGTCGCCGCGCTGACCGGCGCGCGCAAGCTCACCGTCGACGGCGGCACGCTGACCGTGGAGCGGCAGACCGAGGAGGGCTACGAGGTGGTCACCGCCGCGACGCCGGCCGTGGTCTCCGTCTGGGACACCATCAACGAGCCGCGCTACCCCTCCTTCAAGGGCATCATGGCCGCCAAGAAGAAGCCGGTGAAGACGCTGTCCCTGGCCGACCTGGGCGTCGCGCCCACCGAGGTCGGCTTCGAGGGCGCCACCAGCGCCGTCGTCGAGCACACCAGGCGTCCCCCGCGCTCCGGCGGCGCCAAGATCACCGATGAGGGCGAGGGCGGCGTCAAGCTGGTCGAGTTCCTCGCCACCGAGAAGTTCGTGTGAGGGGTCTGAACATGGCTGAGGTTCTCGTCGTCGTCGAAGCCACCAGGGAATTCGGCGTCAAGAAGGTCACCCTGGAAATGCTCACCCTCGCCCGCGAACTGGGCACCCCGAGCGCGGTGGTGCTCGGCGGCCCCGGTGCCGCCGAGGCGCTGCGCGCCAAGCTCGGCGAGTACGGCGCGGAGAAGATCTACGCCGCCGAGAGCGAGGAGATCGACGGCTACCTGGTGGCCCCCAAGGCGACCGTGCTGGCCGAACTGGTCAACCGGGTGCAGCCGGCCGCCGTCCTGCTGGCCTCGGCCCAGGAGGGCAAGGAGATCGCCGCCCGGCTGGCCGTCAAGCTGGACAACGGCATCCTGACCGACGTGGTCGGTCTCGACGCCGACGGCACCGCCACCCAGGTCGCCTTCGCCGGCTCCACCATCGTCAAGTCCAAGGTCACCAAGGGGCTGCCGCTGGTCACCGTACGGCCGAACTCGGTCACCCCGGCCCCGGCGGCGGCCACCCCGACCGTCGAACAGCTCACCGTGTCGGTCACCGACACCGACAGGCTGGCGAAGGTCGTCGAGCGGGTCGCCGAGCAGAAGGGCTCCCGCCCGGAGCTGACCGAGGCCGGCATCGTCGTCTCCGGCGGTCGCGGCGTCGGCAACGCCGACAACTTCAAGCTGGTCGAGGAACTGGCCGACCTGCTCGGCGGTGCCGTCGGGGCGTCCCGGGCGGCGGTCGACTCCGGCTACTACCCGCACCAGTTCCAGGTCGGGCAGACCGGCAAGACGGTCTCCCCGCAGCTCTACGTCGCGCTGGGCATCTCCGGCGCGATCCAGCACCGGGCCGGCATGCAGACCTCGAAGACGATCGTCGCCGTGAACAAGGACGGCGAGGCCCCGATCTTCGAGCTGGCCGACTACGGCGTGGTGGGTGACCTGTTCAAGGTCGTACCGCAGGCCGCCGAGGAGATCCGCAAGCGCAAGTGACCCGTCGTGGGTCCGCACCGAGCCGCCGTCCGGTCCGCCGGGCGGCGGCTCCGTCGTCCCCGCGCCCGGTCGTCCCCGCCCGGTCGGGCGGGTCCGCGCGCAGTACGCCGATGGGAGCTGATCGGCGGGCCGGGGAGCTGAGCCGGCCCGCCGATCAGCCCGTCAGGGTGCCCCTCAGCAGGCTGTCGCCGGAGTGGGCGGGCTGGTTGTCGTACTGCTCGGCGGAGACGTCGACCACCGAATATGCCTGAAGATCCACATTCGGGGGCAGGGGCAGCAGGGCGTCGCCGGAGCTACCCCGCAGCACACCCACCGAGAACATCTCCATGGTCGTCGGATTGATCAGCCAGACCTCGTAGTACCCCGTAACGTCCGGGAGATTCGCGACGTGCAGGTGCAGTCGTCCGTCGGCGAAGACCCGGGCGTCGCCCCGGGCGTCCTTCGGCGTGCTGCCGTACGCGGCCAGCGGCGCGCTGGCCAGCACGTCCTGCCGGGGCGTGGCCCCCCGGTCGCCGAGGACGAAGACGGTGCCGAGCACCGCGATCGCTGCGGCGGCGGTCGCCGAGACGACAGTGGTCGCCCAGCGCGGCCAACGCCGGGCCCGGCCCGCCGGTCGGGCGGCGCGCCCGCCGCCGGGGGACGACGACCGCCGCCGGGACTCCGGCCGGTCACCGCTCACCGGCGACGGCTGCCGGTCACCGGTCACGGCGGACCGGTGCCGATTGGCCGGGCCGATGTCGTCCCCGGCCGCCGGACGGGCCGGCGTCGGGTCCGGCCCGAGATCCTGCCGGTGCGCCTCGGCCAGCGACGGCACCTGCGCGACGGCGTCGAGTTCGGCCAGGATGCCCGCCCAGAGGTGGGCCGGCGGGTCGGGCAGGGTGTGCAGGCCCTGGGTGCCCGCGCCCAGCCCGGCGACGTGCCGCAGGGCCTCCAGCTCGCCCCGGCAGGCCACGCAGCCGCCGAGGTGGTCGGTCTCGCCGTGGTCCGCCTCGCTCTCACCGAGCGCCAGAAAGACCAGCCGGTCGTGGTCCAGGTGCTGCACCGTCCACCTCCCATCTGCGTTTCAAGCTCGCCATGCCCCGCCTGATGTGGCTCTTGACCGTGCCCAGCGGCACCCCGGTCACCGTCGCGATCTGTTGGTGTGTCAGGTCGTCGTAGAAGGCCAGCTCCAACATCCGTCGTTGGTCGTCGGGGAGCCGGGCCAGCTCGTCGGCGACCACCAGCCGGTCGACCACCGTGTCCGGGTCCCCGCCGGTGCCGACCGGTTCGGGTAGCTGCCGCACCGTCTCCACCACCCGGGCCTCCCGGGCCGAGGCGCGCAGCCGGTCGATCACCTTGCGCCGGCCGATCCCGAGCAGCCACCCGATCAGCGAGCCCTTGGCCGGGTCGAAGGTCTCCCGCCCCAGCCAGGCGGCGACGAACGTCGCCTGGGTCACGTCCTCCGCGTCGCTGCGGTTGGCCAACGTGCTGGTGGCCAGGTGGAGCACGGCCCGGCCGAACCGGTCGTACGCCTCCCGCAGCGCGGTCTCGTCGCCCGCCCGGAAGCGCGCGGCCAACTCGTCGGGGGGTGGTTCGGGTTCGTGTCCTGCTGTTCCCACCGCTGTCACCGGGCGGGTCGCCTTCCCTGGGGCATGCCCGACTGTAACGCCCACAGCCTCCGCCCCACTCTCCTGGTCCGGTCCGCCTCCACTCGTCTCACCAGCTATTCGTCGTCGGAGCCGGCCCCGGATGCACCCCCGGCGAAGAAAAAGAAAGTGGTGCCGGGCTGCATCCGGCGGTGCGACGGGTGGCGTAACCCGTTCTGCAAGCCAGACCTGACGAACCAGCACCAATCACCAGGAGGCAGACATGCAGCTCGCTATCTTCCGTCGGGTCGCCGCAGGCGGCGCGGTGGCCGCTCTGGCCTTCGCCGGCGTCGGCGCCGCGACCACGAGCCCGGCGTACGCCGCCTCGTCCAAGGTCTCCGTCGTGCACGGCATCCCGGACACCCCGGTCGACGTCTACGTCAACGGCAAGAAGACCCTCGACAACTTCAAGCCCGGTGACGTCGCCGGCCCGCTGACCCTGCCCGAGGGCGAGTACGACATCGCCCTCACCAAGCCGGGCGAGCCGGTCGGCAGCGCGATCCTCAAGGTCGACGACGCCGAGGTGCCCGGCGGCGCCAACATCAGCCTCGCCGCGCACCTCGGCGCGGACGGCAAGCCGCAGATCACCCCGTTCGTCAACGACACCGCCAAGCTGGCCGCCGGCAAGGCCCGGCTGATCGTCCGGCACACCGCCGCCGCCCCGGCGGTCGACGTCCGGGCCGGCGGCAAGCCGGTCTTCGAGGGGCTGACCAACCCCAAGGAGGCCAAGGCCGACGTCGACGCGGGCACGGTCAAGGCCGACGTGGTGCTGGCCGGCACCGACACCGTGGCGATCGGCCCGGCGGACCTGAACCTCAAGGAGGGCACCGCCACCATCGTCTACGCGATCGGCTCGGCCGAGGCCAAGAACCTCGACCTGGTCGCCCAGACCGTCACCGGTCTGCACTCCGCCCCGGGCGGCGTGCCCAGCGGCACCGGCGGGCAGGCCGGCACCGGCGTCGACACCTGGTGGTACGTGCTGGCCGGTGCCGGCGTACTGCTGCTGGTCGGCGGCGGGGCGCGGGTGGCCGCCACCCGGACCGGTCGCCGGTGACGGTGCGACACCGCGGGGCGCTGGCGGCGATGGCCGCCGGCGTCGCCGCGCTCACCGTCGCCACCGTCGTGGCCTGCGGTTCGCAGCCGGCCGAGGACGTCGGCGCGGACGAGGCGGCGGCGCTGGCCAGCAGCAGCCCGCCGAGCCCGACGGCCGGGACCGGTGGCGGCCCGTCGGTGCCGGTGACCGCCGGTGACCTGCCGACCGCCGAACGGACCGTGCCGCCGGTGCGGCTGCGCATCCCGGCGATCGACGTCACCGCCACGGTCAACCCGGTGGGCATCAACAGCCGCACCGACGAGTTCGACGTCCCGCCGAGCGTGGACCAGATCGGCTGGTACCGGTACGGCCCCGGGCTGGAGACCGACGCCGGCTCGGTGGTGATCGCCGGCCACGTCGACAGCTCGGAGCAGGGCAAGGGGGCGTTCTTCCGGCTCCGCGAACTCGACCGGGGGGACACCGTCACCGCCACCGGCGCGGACGGGAAGCAGCGCGCCTACCGGGTCGTCGCCCGCGAGGAGTACGCCAAGACGAAGATCCCGCTGGACCGGTACTTCGCCCGGGACGGCAAACCGCGGCTGACCCTGATCACCTGCGGCGGGCCGTTCGACCCGAAGACCCGGCACTACCGGGACAACATCGTCGTCACCGCCGTACCGGCCTGAGACCGGGCCGGGGCCGATCCGGTCCCGGCCCGGTTCCATCCACGCTTCGGTACGGGTGGTCCGGCATCCAACAGGCCGTGCGCTGGCCGTTACGCTGAACGGTGATGGCATACCTGGATCACGCGGCGACCACCCCGATGCTCGACGAGGCGTTGGCGGCGTACGTCGCCACCGCCCGCGAGGTCGGCAACGCGTCGTCGCTGCACGCGACGGGCCGGCGTGCCCGGCGTCGGGTGGAGGAGTCCCGCGAGCGGGTGGCCGCCGTGCTGGGCGCCCGCCCGTCCGAGGTCATCTTCACCGGCGGCGGCACCGAGAGCGACAACCTCGCCGTCAAGGGCGTCTTCTGGGCCCGGCGGGCCACCCGGCCCGACCGGGTCCGGGTGATCTCCAGCGCGGTCGAGCACCACGCCGTCCTCGACGCGGTCGACTGGCTCGCCGACCACGAGGGCGCCGAGGTCGCCTGGCTGCCGACCGACGCCGCCGGCAAGCTCGACCCGGCGCTGCTGCGCGCCGAACTCGCCGCGCACGCCGACCGGGTCGCCGTGGTGACCGCGATGTGGGCCAACAACGAGGTCGGCACCGTGCAGCCGGTGGCCGAGCTGGCCGCCGTCGCCGCCGAACACGGGGTGCCGTTCCACACCGACGCGGTGCAGGCGGTCGGCCAGGTGCCCGTCGACTTCGCGGCCAGCGGGGTCTCCGCGCTCACCGTGACCGGGCACAAGCTCGGCGGCCCGACCGGGGTGGGCGCGCTGCTGCTCGCCCGGGACGTCGCCGCCACCCCGCTGCTGCACGGCGGCGGGCAGGAACGCGACGTCCGCTCCGGCACCCTGGACACCGCCGGCATCGTCGCCTTCGCGGTCGCCGTCGAGACGGCGGTCAAGGGCCAGCAGGAGTACGCCGCCCGGGTGGCGGCGCTCCGCGACGACCTGGTGCGGCGGGTCCGGGAGGCGGTGCCCGAGGTGGTGTTCAACGGCGACCCCGACGACCGGCTGCCCGGCAACGCGCACTTCTCCTTCCCGGGCTGCGAGGGGGACGCCCTGCTGCTCCTGCTCGACGCGCAGGGCATCGCCTGCTCCACCGGCTCGGCCTGCTCGGCGGGGGTGGCCCAGCCCAGTCACGTGCTGCTGGCGATGGGTGCCGACCACGACCGGGCCCGGTCCTCGCTGCGTTTCACCCTCGGCCACACCAGCACCTCCGCCGACGTCGACGCCCTCATCGCGGCCCTCCCCGCCGCCGTCGACCGCGCCCGCCGGGCCGCCGCCCTCCGCACCCCCCGCTGACCCTCCCTCTCCCCTCCCACGCCCTTCTTGCCCCTCCGCCCCGCCCGGCCCCCGCCCTCGCTCCCGCCCCCCCGCTCCGGTGATCAAGAGGTTTGCGTCACCCGCCAGCCGGATCCTGACGCAAACCTCTTGATCACCCGCCCCTGCCGGCCCGCCCCTGGCTGCTGGGCGGTGGTGGAGTGGAGCTCGGTGATCAAGAGGTTCAGGTCAGGAATGGGCGCTGGGATGACGTAAACCTCTTGATCACCGGGGCCGGGGGCAGGGGCCGGGGCAGGGGCGGGGGCGGGTGGGGCGAGCAGGGGGTGGGGCGGGGCGGGCGGGAGGAGGGGTGGTGCGGGCCGGGTGGGTAGGCTCGGTGGGGAAGGGAGCGTGGGCTGGTGAAGGTTCTGGCGGCGATGTCGGGCGGGGTGGACTCCGCCGTCGCGGCGGCGCGGGCGGTGGACGCCGGGCACGACGTGACCGGGGTGCACCTGGCGCTGTCCCGTAATCCGCAGACCTTCCGCACCGGGGCACGGGGGTGCTGCACGCTCGAGGATTCCCGGGACGCGCGCCGGGCCGCCGACGTCATCGGTATCCCCTTCTACGTGTGGGACATGGCCGAGCGGTTCCACGCCGACGTGGTGGACGACTTCGTCGCCGAGTACGCGGCCGGGCGTACCCCGAATCCGTGCCTGCGCTGCAACGAGAAGATCAAGTTCGCGGCGGTGCTGGACCGGGCTGTGGCCCTCGGATTCGACGCCGTGGTCACCGGCCACCACGCCCGGCTCGGCCCCGACGGGCTGCTGCGCCGCAGCGTCGACCTCGCCAAGGACCAGTCGTACGTGCTCGCGGTGCTCACCCGCGCGCAGCTCGACCGGGCGGTGTTCCCGCTCGGCGACGCCACCAAGGCCGAGGTCCGGGCCGAGGCGGCCCGGCGTGACCTGGCGGTGGCCGAGAAGCCCGACTCGCACGACATCTGCTTCATCGCCGACGGCGACACCCGGGGGTTCCTCGCCGGGCGGCTCGGCGAGACGCCCGGCGCGGTGGTCGACGCGCTGACCGGCGCGGTCGTCGGCAGCCACACCGGCGCGTACGCCTACACCGTGGGCCAGCGGCGTGGCCTGCACCTGGACCGGCCGGCCCCGGACGGGCGACCCCGGTACGTGCTCTCCATCACCCCGAAGACCAACACGGTCACCGTCGGTCCCGCCGAGGCGCTGGAGGTCTCCCTGGTCCGCGCCACCCGTCCGGTCTGGACCGGGGGCGACCTGCCGACCGCGCCGATCGGGTGCGAGGTGCAGTTGCGGGCGCACGGCGACGTCGTACCGGCCACCGTGCGGGTGGACGGCGACAGCCTCACCGCCGAGCTGCGCCGGCCCGTACGCGGGGTGGCCGCCGGGCAGGCCGTGGTGGCGTACCGGCCGGACCCGGCCGGTGACGTGGTGCTCGGCTCCGCCACCATCACCGGCTGACCCCACCGGCCGGGCGCGCCGACCGGGGCCGGTTACCCTTCGGCCGTGACCCAACAGCAGGTGTGGCCCTGGCCGGCTGGCGCGGCGACCGGCATCGGTTCGCTGCCCGGCACCGACATCGCCGAGGCGCAACGGATCGTCCTGGGCGAACTGCCCGCCCTGCCCCACCTGCCGGAGCTGCCTGCCCGGGGGCCGGGTGCCGACCTGGTCGGGCGTACCGGCGGGCTGCTCGTGGAACTGCCGGTCGAGCTGTACGCCGCGCGCTGGCGGATCGCCCCCCGCCCCGGTCGGGACCTGCGCCGCGCCCAGGACCTGATGGAACGCGACCTCGACCAGCTCGCCGAGCAGGCCGAGGCGTACGCCGGGCCGGTGAAGGTGCAGGCGGCCGGGCCGTTCACCCTGGCCACGGCGGTGGAGCTGCCGGTCGGCGGCGCGCTGCTGCGTGACCCGGGCGCGGTGCGGGAGCTGACCGCGTCCCTGGCCGAGGGGCTGCGGCTGCACGTCGAGGCGGTGGCCCGCCGGCTGCCCCGGGCGTCGGTGCTGCTCCAACTCGACGAGCCGTCGCTGCCGGCGGCGCTCGCCGGCCGGGTCCGTACCGAGAGCGGCCTGGGCACCTACCGGCCGGTCGACACGGCCGTCGCCCGTACCCTGCTCGGTGAGGTGATCACGGCGGTCGGGGTGCCGACGGTGGTGCACTGCTGCGCGCCGGACGTGCCGCTGGAGCTGATCCGTACCGCCGGGGCGGTCGGGGTGGCGCTGGACCTCGCCCTGCTCACCGACCTGGACCCGCTGGGCGAGGCGATCGACGCCGGCCTCGGCCTGTTGGCCGGGGTGGCCCCGACCCTGCCGCCGTCGGCCGGCGTCGCGCCGACCTCGGCACAGCTCGCCGACCGGGTACGCGGACTCTGGGACCGCCTCGGCTTCCCGCGCCGCCAACTCGCCGGACAGGTGGTGGTCACCCCCGCCTGTGGCCTGGCCGGGGCCACCCCCGGGTACGCCCGCGCGGTCCTCACCGCCTGCCGGGACGCCGGGCGGCGGCTGCACGAGGGGTGAGGTTTCCTGTCGTACCCGGTGGGCAGGATGACGGCCATGATTGGACAACTGCGTACCGTGGCCATCGACTGCCCCGACCCCCGGGCGCTGGCCGGCTTCTACGCCGGACTGCTCGGCCTGCCCCTGGTCGAGGAGGACTCCGACGGCAACGAGTGGGTGGTGCTCGGCGGCCCGATCGGGCAGCAGCCCCGGCTCGCCTTCCAGCAGGCACCCGACCTGGTCTCCCCGGCCTGGCCCGATCCGGCGCGTCCGCAGCAGTTCCACCTCGACGTCACGGTCGACGACATCGAGGTGGCCGAGAAGGCGGCGCTCGCCCTGGGGGCCCGGCGGCTGCCCGGCGATGGGGACGGCTTCCGGGTCTACGCCGACCCGGTGGGCCACCCGTTCTGCCTCTGCTGGGACTGACCCTCCAGAGGATGCCCCCACGCCGGGCGGGTCGGGCCACCGGTCGGCCCGGCCTGGCCCGCCCGGCGTGCCGGGGTGGTGCCGGCGGGGCATGATCGGGTCCGTGACCGACCCCTCGCTGCGCCGCGCCTCCGGTTCGCTCTTCGGGCTCGCCTACGGCGACGCGCTCGGCAAGCCGACCGAGTTCCTCACCGTCACCGAGATCCACCGCCGTTACGGCCCGGCCGGGCCACGCGAACTGGTCGGCGATCCGGTGCTGGTCACCGACGACACCCAGATGGCGCTCGCGGTCGCGTGGGCGCTGCACGACGCGCCGGAGCACTCCGCCGAGGCGGTCGAGCCGCTGCTGCGGCGGCGCTTCCTGGCCTGGGCGGCCAGCCCGGACAACAACCGGGCCCCGGGGATGACCTGCCTGCGGGCCTGCGGCGAGCTGGGCCGGGGGCTGCCCTGGCAGCAGGCGACGGT
This sequence comes from Micromonospora sp. S-DT3-3-22, assembly GCF_015354745.1. Classification (NCBI taxonomy): domain Bacteria; kingdom Bacillati; phylum Actinomycetota; class Actinomycetes; order Micromonosporales; family Micromonosporaceae; genus Micromonospora; species Micromonospora sp. S-DT3-3-22. Next base: position 64,270 of record NZ_JACGMO010000010.1, on the reverse strand, counting down.
GGTCGACTCGAAGGGGTGCGGGGCGAACATGCGGGTCACCCCGGTCGGGTTGCTCGACGTCGCCCCGGACACCCTCGCCGGGCTGTCCCAACTCCAGGCCGGCCTCACCCACGGCCACCCGACCGGGCTGGCCGCCAGCGAGCTGACCGCGTACGCGGTGCGGCTGCTGCGCGACGGCGCGGCACCGGCGCGACTGCCCGGCCTGCTGGCCGACCGGGCCCGCAGCCAGCGGGTCACCTACCGGGACGACTGGCTGGGCGACCTGTGGCAGCGTGCCGGTGCCGGCTCCCCGGCGCAGTTCATCGCCGCCGGCTGGGACGAGTGCCTGTCGGCGCTGGACCGGTTGGCCGCCGCGCTGCGCCGGCCGGACGACGGCGACGACCCGTGCCGGCACACCGGTGAGGGCTGGATCGCCGAGGAGGCGCTGGCCACCGGGCTGCTGTGCGTGCTGCGGCACCCGGACGACCCGGTGGCCGCGATCGCCCGGGGCGCGACCACCGCCGGCGACTCCGATTCGATCGCCGCGCTGGCCGGCGCGTTCCTCGGCGCGGCCCACGGGATGTCCGGCTGGCCGGCCGACTGGTCCACCCGCATCGAGTACGCCGACCAGCTCGCCACCCTCGGCGCGGCCTGGGACTGACCGGTACGGCCGGACGCGACACCGGCCCGGGCGGTGCCACCGCGACGGGCGTGCCGGCACCGCCGGGTCGGTGCGGTGCTCAGGCCGGACTGCGTCGCCCGTGCAGGCGTTTCACCTGACGCCACAGGGCCGGGTCGCAGCTACCGGCCCGGCGGGAGAAGGCGTCGGCCGGGATACGCAGCGGCTCGGCGAGATCCAGCCAGCTGTCGTGTTCGGCGTCCGGGTCCCAGTCCCGGGTCGGGATCGGCACGTGGTCGTCCCGGCCGCTCTTGTCCTGGCTGGTGATCTTCAGCACCTCGACGCCCCGGTCGTCGGCGCGTACCACCAGGCAGGGCCGGACCTTCGAGCCGGTGCCGTCGTGGAACGGCACGTCCGCCCACCAGATGTCACCCGGCCGGGGCGTGCCGGTGGGGGTGCGGGGGCGGGGCGGCGCGGCCGGTCGGGCCCGGTCCCGGGGCGGGGTGCCCCGCTCCGGCCGGGTGCGCCCGCCACCGCTCGACGGGCGGCCACCCCGGCGTCGCCACTCGTTCCAGACCCAGCCGGCGGCGACCGCCAGGACGATCAGCAGCCCCCACAGCAACCACTGCGGCATCGGTACCCGCCTCCTCCCGGGCGGCCACCGCGCCGCCGACGTGCGGCGATCGTCGCACGCTGCGGGGCCGGCCGCCCGCCGGGCGGGGTGGGGGGAGGCAGGGGAATGTCCTACCGGCCGGTTACCGTGCACCAGTAGCGTGATCACGGGGGAGGTTCGCACGGTGTCCGGAGGCGACAGGGTGTCGGAAGAAGAGATTCCCCAGCAGGTCAGCGCGGAGCAGGAGGCGGCGGCCGGCGGCGAGCCCACCCCCGAGGCCCGGGAGCGGCACGCCACGTTGAGCCAGGAGCTGACCGAGCACCAGTACCGCTACTACGTCCTCGACGCGCCGACCATCACCGACGCCGAGTTCGACAGGCAGTTGCGGGAGCTGGAGGCGTTGGAGGCGGAGTACCCGGCGCTGCGCACCCCCGACTCGCCGACGCAGCGGGTGGGCGGCACCTTCTCCACCGACTTCACCCCGGTCACCCACGCCGAGCGGATGCTCTCGCTGGACAACGCGTTCGCCGACGAGGAGTTGGCCGCCTGGGCCGAACGCGTCGAGCGGGACGCCGGTGGCCCGGTGCCCTACCTGTGCGAGCTGAAGGTCGACGGCCTGGCCATCAACCTGACCTACGAGAAGGGCCGGCTGGTCCGCGCCGCCACCCGGGGCGACGGGCGCACGGGCGAGGACGTCACCGCCAACGTCCGTAGCATCCGCGGCGTGCCGGCCCGGCTCACCCCGTCCGACGAGTTCCCCGACGTGCCGGAGCTGCTGGAGGTGCGGGGCGAGATCTACTTCCCGGTCGCCGGGTTCGCCGACCTCAACGCCAGCCTGGTCGAGCAGGGCAAGGCGCCGTTCGCCAACCCGCGCAACGCCGCCGCCGGCAGCCTGCGCCAGAAGGACCCCCGGATCACCGCGTCCCGGCCGCTGCGGCTGGTGGTGCACGGCACCGGGGCCCGCACCGGCTTCCGGCCGGCCACCCAGTCCGAGTCGTACGCGGCGCTGAAGGCGTGGGGGCTGCCGACCAGCGACCGCTGGCGGGTGGTGCCCGACCTGGCCGGCGTGGCGGGGTACATCGCCCACTACGCCGAGCACCGGCACGACGTCGAGCACGAGATCGACGGGGTGGTGGTCAAGGTCGACCCGGTGCCCATCCAGGGCCGGCTCGGCTCGACCAGCCGGGCGCCCCGCTGGGCGATCGCCTTCAAGTATCCGCCGGAGGAGGTCAACACCAGGCTGCTCGACATCGAGGTCGGGGTCGGGCGGACCGGCCGGATCACCCCGTACGCGGTGCTGGAGCCGGTGCACGTGGCCGGTTCGACGGTCGCCCAGGCCACCCTGCACAACGCCCGCGAGGTCGAACGCAAGGGGGTGCTGATCGGCGACACGGTGGTGCTGCGCAAGGCCGGCGACGTGATCCCCGAGGTGCTCGGCCCGGTGGTCGAGCTGCGTCCCGCCGACGCCCGCCCGTTCGTCATGCCCACCCACTGCCCGTCCTGCGGCACGGCGCTCGCCCCCGCCAAGGAGAGCGACGTCGACATCCGCTGCCCGAACACCCGCAGTTGCCCGGCGCAGCTGCGGGAGCGGGTCTTCCACCTCGCCGGGCGGGGCGGGTTCGACATCGAGGTGCTCGGCTACAAGGGCGCCGCCGCGCTGCTGGACGCCGAGATCATCAGCGACGAGGGGGACCTGTTCGCCCTCGACGCCGCACAGCTCGCCCGGTCGCCGTTCTTCGTCAACAAGGACGGCAGCCTCGGCACCAACGCCACCAAGCTGCTCGACAACCTCGCCGTGGCCCGGGAACGCGACCTGTGGCGGGTGCTGGTGGCGCTCTCCATCCGGCACGTCGGGCCGACCGCCGCGCAGGCCCTGGCCCGGCACTTCCGCTCCGTCGAGGCGATCGAGGCGGCCGCCGAGGAGGAGCTGTCCTCGGTCGACGGGGTCGGCCCGACCATCGCCGCCAGCATCAAGGAGTGGTTCGCCGTCGACTGGCACCGCGACGTGGTCCGCAAGTGGGCCGAGGCGGGCGTACGGATGGCCGAGGAGGCGGTCGACGAGGGGCCCCGCCCGTTGGAGGGCGTCACCGTGGTGGTGACCGGCACGCTCGCCGGGTTCAGCCGGGACCAGGCGGCCGAGGCGATCCAGACCCGGGGCGGCAAGGTCACCGGCTCGGTCTCCAAGAAGACCGGCTTCGTGGTGGTGGGCGACAACCCCGGTTCCAAGGCCGACAAGGCGGCCGGCCTCAAGGTGCCGGTGCTCGACGAGGACGGTTTCCGGGTGCTGCTCGACGCCGGCCCGGACGCGGCCCGCGAGGTGGCCCGGGTCGACGAGAGCTGACCGCCCGGCCACCCGGCCCCTGTCCCGCTCCGCCCATAGGTGAATCTTGGCCCGTATACCAACTTAGTCACGACTACGACCGATTCGCGGCTGTCGTGCGGGTCCACCGGCACCCAGGGCGTTTCATGGTGGCAGGTGTGCGGCCGGCGTACACCCTGATGGGCGTGCCCGGGAGGTGCGATGGAGACCGCCGACCCCCGCAACTCGTTCCCGGGTGGGCGGGAGGGGCCGTTCCTGGGTCTCGTCGCCGGGGTGGTCGGCCTGGCCGCCCTGGTCTTCGTGGCGTCGCTCGTCGACCTCGTGGACCGGCCGGACGGGCTGCCGGCGGCGTTCTGGACGATGGCGGTGCTCGCGGTCGGCTGCGACGCCCGCCCCTTCGTGCCCTCCGGCCGCCGGCAGACCTCCGCGGTCTTCCCGTCCACCTGCTTCACCTTCGCCATCCTGCTCGGCTGGGGCCTCGGCCCGGCGGTGCTGGTGCAGGCCGTCGCGGTCGCCGTGTCCGGCATCCGGCTGGGGCACGCCCCCTGGCGGACCACGTTCAACGCCGCCCAGTACGCCTGCGCGCTCGCCGCCGCCCACCTCGTGCTCCGGCTCGGGCCGGGCGGCCTGTTCGACGGCGACCGGTTGGGCTGGACCGACGTGCTCGCCGTCGGCGGCGCGACGGCCACCTGGTTCGTCGTCAACTACGGCCTGGTCAGCACCGCGCTGCGGCTGCGCTTCGGCGGCCGGTGGTGGCCGGCGGTGCGGCAGGGGCTGCCGTTCGAGCTGCTCTCCACCGGCTCGCTGCTGCTGCTCGCCCCCGTCCTGGTCACCGCCGCGCGGGCCAGCGCCGCGCTGATTCCGCTGGTGCTGGTGCCGCTGTTCGCGGTCTACCGGATGGCCCACCTCTCCGACGAACAGGTCCAGCTCGCCGCCCTCGACCCGCTGACCGGCCTGCCCAACCGCAAGGCGCTGCTCGCCGAGGTGGCCGAGCAGGTGCACCGGCACGCCGAGCGGGTCGCCCGGGGTGAACCGGGTGCGCGGGTGGCGCTCCTGCTGATCGACCTGGACCGGTTCAAGAACGTCAACGACGCGCTCGGCCACGCCGTCGGCGACCGGCTGCTGGTCGAGGTGGGCGCCCGGCTCGCCGGGGTGCTCGGCGACCGGGACCTGCTGGCCCGCCTCGGCGGGGACGAGTTCGCCATCGTGGCCGGCGGGCTCGACGGCGTCGACGAGGCACGTGAGCTGGCCGGGCGGGTGGTCGCCGCGCTGACCGAGCCGGTGTCGCTGGACGGGCTGCCGCTGGACGTCGGCGGTTCGATCGGCATCGCGCTCTTTCCCGACCACGGCGAGGACTACGCCACCCTGATGCGCCACGCCGACGTCGCCATGTACGACGCGAAACACCGCAACGACACCGTCGCCGTGTACGCGGCCGAGTCCGACCACAACTCCGCCGAGCGGTTGGGGCTCCTGGCCGACCTGCGGCGCGTACTGGAGAACCGGCCGCAGGCGGGGCAGACCGTGCGGGGCGGTGACGGCGCGGCGCTGCCACCCCGGCTGGCCCCCGACGACGGACCCGACGGTGCCCCGCGCCCCGGCGTCGACGGTGGTCCCGGCATCGGCACCGGTCCCGGCAGCGGCATCCGCACCGGCCCCGGCAGCGCAACGGGCGTCGGCGGCACCGGCCGGTGGTGGCTGCCCCGGCGACGCCCCCGGCCCGCCCCGGCGCACCCCGACGAGCTGCTGAACCGCATCCTCACCGGCGCCGACCCGGTCCGCCGGCACGGCCCCCCGGAGCACCTGCCGGCCGAACCGGCTCCGGACACCGGGCCCGAGCCGACGCCCCCCGCCCCGGCGGTCGAGGTCGGCGAGATCACCATGTACTACCAGCCGCAGGTCGCCATCGCCACCGGCGAGGTGGTCGGGGTGGAGGCGCTGCTGCGCTGGCGGCACCCGCGCCGGGGGATGGTCGACCCGGAGGAGCTGATCCGGGTCGCCGAGCAGAGCGCCGTGATGCGCCTGCTCACCTACCGGGTGATCGACGACGTGGTGGCGCAGCTGGCGAAGTGGTCGGCCGCCGGCACCACGCTGCGGGCGGCCCTCAACGTCAGCGTCCGTGACCTGCACACCGGGGAGATCGTCGACCGGATCGCCGACCGGCTCGCCAGCTACGGGGTACGCCCGGACCGGCTGCAACTGGAGATCACCGAGGGGGCGCTGATGGCCGACCCCCGGCGGGTGCTCGCCACCATCACCCGGCTGCACCAGCTCGGGGTGGCCATCTCGCTCGACGACTTCGGCACCGGCTACTCGTCGTTGCAGCACCTGCGCCGGCTGCCGCTGTCCGAGGTGAAGGTGGACCGGTCGTTCGTGCTGGGGATGGCCGGGGACGCCGACGACGCCGCGATCGTCAGGTCGACCATCGAACTGGCCGGCGCGCTCGGCCTGCGGGTGGTGGCCGAGGGGGTGGAGGACGAGCGGACCTGGCGACTGCTGTACGCGGCCGGCTGCGACGCCGCGCAGGGCTGGTTCTACGCCCGCCCGATGCCCGCCGAGGAGTTGACCGCCTGGTTGGCCCGGTACCGGCCGCTGAGCCCCGTCCCCAGCCCGGACGCGGAGATCCCCCGCCGGCACGCCCGCTGACGGTCACCGGCACACCCGAGGGGCGGGCGGGCGGTCCCGGACCGGCCCGGCGGCCCGACGGCAGGGGGAGTCGGAGGCGTCGGGCTCGGCGCAGGACAATAGACTCGCTCCGGTCACCGCGCGTCATCCCGTCGACGTCGCGGCCGGCCCACCCGCACGCAGCAGCACAGCCACGAAGGGGGCACCGATGGCCGCCATCTCCCGCGAGGAGGTCGCGCACCTCGCGCGACTGTCGCGGCTCGCCGTCACCGAGGAGGAGCTGGACACCTTCGCCGGTCAACTGGACGTGATCCTCCAGTCGGTCGCGCAGGTCGGCGAGGTCACGGCGGCGGACATCCCGCCGACCTCCCACTCGGTGCCGCTGACCAACGTGCTCCGCGACGACGTGGTGGTGCCCGGACTGACCCCGCAGGAGGCGCTGTCGGGTGCCCCCGACGTCGCCGAGCAGCGGTTCCGCGTCCCGCGCATCCTGGACGAGGACGTGGCGTCGTGAGCGGACCCGACAGGCGAACCATCGAGCCCAGTGCGCCGGCTGCCCCGGGCACCGGTGAGCGGAGCGAGGCGACGGCATGACCGACCTGACCAGAATGACCGCGACCGACCTGGCCGGGCTGGTGGCCTCGGGGGAGACCTCCGCCGTCGAGGTGACCCGGGCCCACCTGGACCGGATCGCCGCCGTCGACGACCGGGTGCACGCGTTCCTGCACGTCGACACCGAGGGGGCGCTGGCCGCCGCCCGCGCCGTCGACGAGCGCCGGGCCGCCGGTGAGCAGCTCGGGCCGCTGGCCGGGGTGCCGGTGGCGGTGAAGGACGTGCTCACCACGAAGGGCGTACCGACCACCGTCGGCTCGAAGATCCTCGAAGGCTGGCGTCCGCCGTACGACGCGACGATCGTGCAGCGGCTGCGCGCGGCCGGCACGGTGATGCTCGGCAAGACCAACATGGACGAGTTCGCGATGGGCTCCTCCACCGAATACTCGGCGTACGGCCCGACCCACAACCCGTGGGACACCGACCGGATTCCGGGCGGCTCCGGCGGGGGCAGTGCCGCCGCGCTGGCGGCGTACGAGGCGCCGCTGGCCATCGGCTCCGACACCGGTGGCTCGATCCGCCAGCCCGGCGCGGTGACCGGCACCGTCGGCGCGAAGCCCACCTACGGCGGCACCTCCCGGTACGGCCTGGTCGCGTTCTCCTCCTCGCTGGACACTCCCGGCCCGTGCGCCCGTACGGTGCTCGACGCGGCGCTGCTGCACCAGGTCATCGGCGGGCACGACCCGCGCGACTCCACGTCCATCCCGCAGCCGGTGCCGGACGTGGTGGCCGCCGCGAAGCTCGGTGCGACAGGCGACCTGACCGGGGTGAGGCTCGGCATCGTCAAGGAGTTCACCGGTGAGGGCGCGGAGCCGGGCGTGATGGCCGCGTTCCGCGAGTCGGTGGACACCCTGGCCAAGCTGGGCGCGGAAATCGTCGAGGTGTCCTGCCCGCACTTCCGGTACGCGCTGCCGGCGTACTACCTGATCGCGCCGAGCGAGTGCTCCTCCAACCTGGCCCGGTTCGACGGGGTCCGGTTCGGGCTGCGGGTCGGCGACGACGGCAACCGGTCGCTGGAGGAGGTCATGTCGCTGACTCGGGAGGCCGGGTTCGGCGCCGAGGTCAAGCGGCGGATCATGGTCGGCACGTACGCGCTGTCGTCGGGCTACTACGACGCCTACTACGGGCAGGCGCAGAAGGTCCGTACCCTGATCACCCGCGACTTCACCTCGGCGTTCGAGCAGGTCGACGCGTTGATCTCGCCCACCACGCCGTTCGTGGCGTTCCCGATCGGGGCGCGCACCGCCGACCCGTACCAGATGTACCTGGCGGACCTGTTCACCATCCCGACGAACCTGTACGGCGGGCCGGGCATCTCGGTGCCGTGCGGCCTGTCCGAGGGGCTGCCCGTCGGTCTGCAGGTGATGGCCCCGACGATGGCCGACGACCGGATGTACCGGGTCGCCGCCGCGCTGGAGTCCGTGGTCGGCACGTTCACCCCACCGGCACTGTGAGGCTGGAGTTCAGATGACGACGACACTGCCCGCGTACGACGAGGTCGTTGCGCGTTACGAGCCGGTGATCGGCCTGGAGACCCACGTCGAGCTGGGTACGAACACCAAGATGTTCTGCGGTTGCCCGACCGACTTCGGCGGCGAGCCGAACACCCGGGTCTGCCCGGTGTGCCTGGGGCTGCCCGGTTCGCTGCCGGTGGCCAACAAGGCGGCGATCGAGGCGACCATCCGGATCGGCCTGGCGTTGAACTGCTCCATCGCGCAATGGTGCCGGTTCGCCCGGAAGAACTACTTCTACCCGGACATGCCGAAGGACTTCCAGATCAGCCAGTACGACGAGCCGCTGTGCTCCGACGGCTACCTGGACGTCGAGGTCGACGGGGAGCTGGTGCGGATCGGCATCGAGCGGGTGCACCTGGAGGAGGACACCGGCAAGACGCTGCACGTCGGCGGGTCCACCGGCCGCATCCACGGCGCGACCGAGTCGCTCGTCGACTACAACCGGGCCGGCATCCCCCTGGTCGAGATCGTCACCAAGCCGGTCCCCGGCACCGGCGCGCTCGCCCCCGAGGTGGCGAAGGCGTACGTGACCGAGCTGCGGGACGTGCTGCGCTCGCTGGGCGTCTCCGACGTCCGGATGGAGGAGGGGTCGCTGCGCTGCGACGTCAACACCTCCCTCAACCTGCCCGGCGAGGAGTGGGGCACCCGCACCGAGACCAAGAACGTCAACTCGTTGCGGTCGGTGGAGCGGGCGGTCCGTTCGGAGATCCTGCGTCAGGCGTCGGTGCTGGACGCGGGCGGCCGGATCACCCAGGAGACTCGGCACTTCCACGAGGACACCGGGGACACCACGCCGGGCCGGTCCAAGGAGACCGCTACCGACTACCGGTACTTCCCGGAGCCGGATCTGGTGCCGCTCGCCCCGGACACCGCCTGGGTGGCCGAGCTGAAGGCGGCCCTGCCGGAGCTGCCCCGGCTGCACCGTCGCCGGCTCCAGGAGCAGTGGGGCCTGTCCGACCTCGACATGCAGTCGGTGCTCAACGCCGGTGCGGTCGAGCTGATCGAGGCGACCGTGGCGGCCGGCGCGACCCCGGCGGCGGCCCGCAAGTGGTGGCTGGGTGAGCTGTCCCGCCGGGCCAACGAGACCGGCACCGAGCTGGCCGACATCGGGGCCACCCCGGCGCAGGTCGCCGAGCTGCAGGGCCTGGTCGATGCCGGCAAGCTCAACGACAAGCTGGCCCGTGCCGTGCTGGAGGGCGTGGTCGACGGCGAGGGCTCGCCGACCGAGATCATGACCAACCGGGGCCTGGAGGTGGTCTCCGACACCGGTGCGCTCACCGCCGCCGTGGACGAGGCGATCGCCGCCAACCCGGGCATCGCCGACAAGATCCGCAGCGGCAAGGTCGCCGCGGCCGGTGCGCTGGTCGGCGCGGTGATGAAGGCCACCCGTGGCCAGGCCGACGCCAAGTCCGTCCGTGACCTGGTCCTGGAGCGCCTCGGCGTCCAGGGCTGACCGCGCGGGCCGGAAGCCGGGGCTTCCCGCCCGCGACCCGCGAGGGCCGCCGTCGTGACCCGACGGTGGCCCTCACCCCTTCCCCGGGGTACGCGCGCGACCCGCGCGACCCCCCCCACCGAGGGCGTCAACGGCGACGCCCGGATGGAGTTCCCGTGAACGAGCACGACCTCGACGTCCTCGACGAGATCCAGCGACGGGTGCTGTGGCTCGCCACCCGGATCGTGGACGCCGCCAACCACGACCGGGACACCGGCGACGGGGTGAAGGTCGGCGGCCACCAGGCGTCCAGCGCCTCCCTGGTCACCGCGATGACCGCGCTGTGGTTCGCCCACCTGGACGCCGAGGACCGGGTGGCGGTCAAGCCGCACGCCTCCCCGGTGTTCCACGCGATCCAGTACCTGCTGGGCAACCTGGACCGGTCGTACCTGCCGCGGTTGCGGGCGCGGGGCGGGTTGCAGTCGTACCCGTCGCGGACGAAGGACCCGGACGCGGTGGACTTCTCCACCGGCTCGGTCGGGCTGGGCGCGGCGGCCCCGCTGTTCGCCGCGGTGACCCGACGCTACGTCGACGCCCACTTCGGGGCCCGCCCGCACTCCCGGTTCGTCGCGTTGATCGGCGACGCCGAACTGGACGAGGGGAACATCTGGGAGGCGGTCGCCGACCCGGCCACCACCGGCCTGGGCAACGTGATGTGGCTCGTCGACTTCAACAGGCAGTCGCTGGACCGGGTGGTCCCGGGCATCCGGATCGACCAGTGGCGCGGGCAGTTCGAGGCCGCCGGCTGGCACGTCGTGGAGGTCAAGTACGGCCGCCGGCTCGCCCAGGCGTACGCCCGGCCGGGCGGGGCGGCGCTGCGCGACTGGATCGACCGGATGCCCAACGAGCAGTACCAGTCGCTGTTCGGGCTGACCGGGCCGGCGCTGCGCCGGCAGTTCCTGGACGGCGCACCCGACGGCATCGCCGGGTTCATCGCCGACCTGACCGACGAGGAACTCGCCCCGCTCGTCACCGACCTCGGCGGGCACGACCTGGCGGCGATGCTCGACGCGTACGCCCAGTGCGACGCGGTGACCGACCGGCCCAGCGTCGTCTTCGCGTACACCGTCAAGGGGTGGGGGTTGCCGATCGCCGGCAATCCGCGCAACCATTCCGCGTTGCTGTCCACCGCGCAGGTCGACGCGCTGCGCGCGGCGCACGGGCTGACCGCCGCGACCGAGTGGGACCGCCTCGACCCGGCGAGCCCGGCCGGCATCCGGGCCGGCGCGCGCCGGGAGGCGCTGGCCCGCGCGCCCCGCCACCGGTCGTTGGGGGTCACCGTCCCCGACGCCACCGGGGTACGCACCCACAAGCCGGTCTCCACCCAGGAGGTCTTCGGCCGGGTGCTGGTGGAGCTGGCCCGGGACCCGCAGGTGGCCCCCTACCTGGTCACCACCGCGCCGGACGTGGCCACCTCCACCAACCTCGCCGGGTTCATCAACAAGACCGGGGTGTTCGCCCCCACCGAGCGGCGCTCCTGGTCGGAGGACCGGATGCTGCGCTGGACGGAGAGCCCCGCCGGGCAGCACATCGAGCTGGGCATCTCCGAGATGAACCTGTTCCTGCTGCTCGGTCAGCTCGGCCTGTCCTGGGACCTGTCCGGGCAGCCGCTGCTGCCGGTCGGCACGGTCTACGACCCGTTCGTGCTGCGCGGCCTGGACGCGTTCCTCTACGGCACCTACTCGGGTTCCCGGTTCGTGGTGGCCGGCACCCCGTCGGGCATCACCCTGGCCCCGGAGGGCGGCGCGCACCAGTCCACCATCACCGCGTCCGTCGGCCTGGAACTGCCCGGCGTCACCCTCTGCGAACCGGCGTACGCCACCAGCCTCGACTGGCTGCTCTGTGACGCGCTCGGGCAGATCGCGCAGGGTTCCGCGCCGGCCGCCACCGCCGCGCCGGCCGAGGACGGGGCGTACTACTTCCGGTTGAGCACCCGCCCGCTGGACCAGGCGCCGTTCGAGGCGGCCCGGGTCCGCCTCGGTGACGCGGTGCTGCGCCGGCAGGTGGTCGCCGGGGCGTACCGGCTGGTGGACGCGCACCAGGCGTACCCGCAGCTGGCCGACGCGCCGGTGGTGACCCTGGCCGCCTCCGGGGCGGTGCTGCCGGAGACGCTGGCCGCCGCCGCCGAGCTGGCCGAGGAGGGCATCGCGGCGCATGTGGTCGACGTGACCAGCCTGGACCGGCTCTACCGGGCCTGGCAGCGCACCCTGCGCCAGGGCGTCCGTACGGCGACCGTGCCGAGCGTGCCGGGGGCGTTGCGGGCGGCCTTCGGGGACCGGACCCCGCTGGTGACCGTGCACGACGCCGCCTCGCACACGATGGCCTGGCTCGGCTCGGCGCTCGGGGTGCCGGCGGTGCCGCTGGGGGTGGACGAGTTCGGCCAGTCCGGCAGCGTCCGTGACCTGTACGAGCTGCACGACCTGCTTCCCGGCAGCATCGTCAACGCCGCCCTGGCGGCCCTGTCGCTGCGCTGACCGCGCCCCGCGCTGGCCCACCCCGGCGCTGGCACGGCCTGGCCTGGTCCGGTTCGGTGTGGCCGTTGCGGCTGACGATCACTCTCCGTGCCTATTTGGCTGATGCTGACTGTGGTCACGCTGGGTGTCGTGCGTGGCGACCACGGAATGGTAGGTCTGCATCCTTTGCTCTGCTGCCATCAAGGCGACAGCCCTATGAGCAGCGGGGATGGGAAGGGCGGCCGAGCGGGTGGGCGGCCGCCTGGTCGCGGAGAGCAACTGTCGCCGTGAGGGCGGCAGAGCAAAGTCGCCGAGCGCGGGTAGGCGGGTGTCGCCCGGAAGTCACTTTCGGTGACTTCGGTGGAAGGTGGGTGCCGTGGCGCGGGGCGGTACCCGGGCGGCCGGGGGCGCAGCCATGGCCGCCGGCAGGCCCGCCGCAGGGGGCGCGTCGCTGCAGGCCTGCCGGTGGTTCAGCTGGTCGGGCTGGGGGTCGGCGAGGTGGGGGTCGGGCCGGTCCCGGAGGGCGACGGGGACTCCGAGCCGCCCCGGGTCGGGGTGGGGGTGACCGGGACGTCGGCGCCCTTCGCCGGGTCGCGGATCACGTGCCGCTCCAGGTTCACCTGGGCCTGCCCGGTGCCGCCGACCGTGATGTCGTCGTAGGCCTGGAGCAGTTTCTGCTGGTCGAAGTAGAGCACCGTCATCGACAGCGGGGTGGGTTTCTCGCCCTCCAGGCCGCGCAGCCCGGCACCGCCGGTCGAGCCCTCCACCATCAGCTGCGTCGGCTGCTGGCCGGCTACCTGCGGCAGCTTCGAGACCTGCCGGGCGTGGGTGTGCCCGGCCAGCACCAGCGGGCAGGTGCCGGAGAGCGGCCCGGCCGAGGCCGGGTCGTGCACCAGCGCGATGTTCACCGGGCGCGGCGAGTCGCGGACCGTGGTGGCGAGCGTCTCGCCGGCCCCGATCACCTGGTTGGCGACCTGCGCGGTGAGGCCGCTGCCGGCCGGGGAGGTCTCCTTGTCCGGGGTGAACCGGGGGTCGCCGATGCCGGCGATGGTCAACCCGGCGACGGTGGTGGTCGAGTTGTTCAGCACGACCGCGTTCGGCTGGCGGGCCACCGCCGCCGCCGTCCGGGGCGAGTCGTGGTTGCCCCGGATGTAGACGTACGGCTTCTTGAGCAGGCCGATCGAGCCGACGTACGACGCCTCGGGCTCGCTGCCCCAGTCGGTCAGGTCACCGGTGTCGATCACCACGTCGATGCCGAACTGCTCGACCACGGTCCGGATGAGCTGCCAGCCGGTCGGGTTGAGGTGCATGTCGGAGACGTGCAGCACCCGGGTGGTGCCCGGTGCCGGCTCGTACACCGGCAGGGCCGAGACCGTGGTGTAGAGCTGGCTGACGTTGCCGACCAGCCGCTGCAACTGCTCCGCGTACCGGCTGTAGTCGTTGGCGATCCGGCGGGCGTCGCCGACGATCGCCGGGGCGTTGACCAGCAGGCCCTCGTAGCGGGGTTCCTCGATGGCCTGCGGGCGGACGGTGCCGGCGGCCAGGCCGAGGCTGCCGGCGGTGACCACCAGCGCCACCCCGCCGGCCCAGGCGGTCCGCCGGGTGTCCCGGAAGACCAACGCGGCCAGCAGCAGGGTGACCAGCACCGCCGCCCCGAGGGTACGCAGACCGAGCCGCAGCACCCCGTTGCGGACGTCGGTCACCGCCGACTGGCTGGCCCGGCTGATGCTGGCCGGGTCGTCGATCAACGCCTCGGTCTTGCGCTGGTCCAGCGCGCCGAGCCCGACCGTCAGGTGGGTCGGGCCCTGGTGACTGTCGAGTTGGAGCGCGCCCAGCGGGGGGATGTCGACGGTGGTGCCGCCCCGCACCGCCGGGGCGAGGGTCAGGTCGGCGCGGAACGGGCCGATGTCGGTGCTGACCCGGCCACCGGCGAACACCCCGATGACCGTTCCGGTCAGGGCGACCAGCAGCACCGCCAGCACCACGCCGAACCGTCGGGCCCGGGCCGACCGCAGGGCCGACCACCAGGTCCGCCAGCGTCGCTCACGCCGGGCGGGAAGGTCCGTCTCCCCGGGCCCGCGCTGCTCGTTCTCCTGACCGCCCATGATGAGATTCTGACCTGCCCCGTGAAAGATCTTGGCAAACCCGGCGGACGGACGGCTGATCCGCCCGGTACCTGCCCGGCTGTCCGACCCGTCGGCGTGTCGTCAGCTCCTCCCGGCCCCACCCTCGGCGAAGACCAGTCGCAGCAGCCGGTCGTCCTCCGGGGTCGGCTGGCCCCGCCCGTCGTGGTTGGAGGTGGACACCCAGAGTGAACCGTCCGGGGCGGCGGCGACCGCCCGCAACCGGCCGTACTTCCCGGTGAGCAGTTCCCGGGGCGCGCCGAGCGCGGTGCCGGCATCGGTCAGCTCCACCAGCCAGAGCCGCTCCCCGCGTAGGCAGGCGGCGGCCAGCAGCCGGCCCGTGGCCGCCAGCCCCGAGCAGGACGCCTCGTCGGTGCCCCACTGCACGACCGGGTCGACGAACCTGCCGTCGCCGGCCTGCCCCTCCACCGTCGGCCAGCCGTAGTTCGCCCCCTTGTCGATCTTGTTGATCTCGTCCCAGGTGTTCTGCCCGAACTCGGTGGCGTACATCCGCTTCCCGGCGTCCCAGGCCAGGCCCTGCACGTTGCGGTGCCCCAGCGACCAGACCGGCGAGCCGGGGAACGGGTTACCCGCCGCCGGCTTGCCGTCCGGGGTGATCCGCAGGATCTTGCCGGCCAGGCTGGCGCGGTCCTGGGCGGCGTCCCGGTCACCGGCGTCGCCGGTGCTGACGTAGAGCTGCCCGTCCGGGCCGAACGCCAGCCCGCCGCCGTTGTGGTTGCCGGACTTCGGGATGCCGGTCAGGACCGGGGTGGGGGTGCCGCCCAGCGTCAACCGGGCCACCCGGTTGTCCTGTTCGGTGGTGTAGTAGACGAAGACCGTCCGGTCCTGCGCGTACGCCGGGGAGACGGCGATGCCGAGCAGGCCCGCCTCGCCGGACGCGGCCACCCCCGGCACGGTCTGCGCCGGGGTGACGGTCAACCCCTGCGGCCCCGACTCCGGCCCGACCTTGAGGATCCTGCCGCTGTCCCGCTCGGTGACCAGCGCCGCCCCGTCAGGCAGGAAGGCGATGCCCCACGGCACCCGCAGCCCCTTGGCCAGGACCGTGGCCACCACCTGCTGCTCGGGGGTGTTCGCCGACGCCGACGGGGTCGGCAGGTTGGGGGGCTCACCGGCCGGATCGGGCTCCGGCGGGCCGAAACTGCACCCGGTCAGCAGCAGCGCGGCACCGGAGGCCGCCAGGGCCGCGCGGACCCGGACGGTGCGGGGGTACGGGAGACGGGCGCTCACCCGCCCCAGCCTAGCCCGCGAATCCGGACCGGCCGGGCCACCGGGGACCGCTCACCGGCCGGTGCACGCCTCAGCGGGCCCGCAGGGCCAGCAGCGCCACGTCGTCCTCGCGCCGGTGCCCGGTGCCGAGCAGCAGGTCACACAGGTCGGCGGCGGGCCGGGCACCGGCGGCGGCGACCCGGGCGCACAACTGGGCCATCCCCTCGTCGATCGACTGGTCCCGCCGCTCCACCAGCCCGTCGGTGTAGAGCAACAGGGTGTCCCCGGGGGCGAGCAGCACTTCCGCCCCGGTACGCGGGGTCGGCCGGGTCAGCCCCAGCAGCGGCTCCCACCGGCCGTCGAGCAGCCGTACCGTGCCGTCGGCGGTGACCAGCAGCGGCGCGGGATGACCGGCGTTGCACCAGGTGACGGCCACCCCGCCGGCGACCGGCCGCAGCCGGGCCAGCACCGCCGTGGCGGCGGTCGGGATACGCAACCCCGAGATGGTGGCGTCCAACCGTCGCATCAGCTCCTCGACCGGGTCGTCCCGGCCGAACGCGTTGCCCCGCACCAGGTTGCGCAGCTGGCCCATGGTCGCGGCGGCCTCGATGTCGTGGCCGGCGACGTCGCCGATCGCCGCCACCAGGTCGCCGCCGGGCTGGACGAAGGCGTCGTACCAGTCGCCGCCCACCTCCACCCGGTCGGCGGCCGGCTGGTAGCGGGCCGCCAGCTCCACCCACGGGCTCTGCGGCAACTGCGGCAGCATGCTGTGTTGCAGCACCTCGGCGACGTGCCGCTGCTCGGAGTAGATCCAGCCGTTGCCGACCGCCTGCCCGGCGCGGCGGCCGATCTCCAGGGCGGTGCCCAGGTCGTCGTCGTCGAAGGCCCGCCGCTCCGGCCCGTTGACCAGGGTGACCGCGCCCATCACCGTGCCCCGGCCGGGGGCCGGCACCGGCACGGTCAGGTGCGAGGCGAAGCCCAGCCGTTCGGCGAGCGCCACCAGCTCCGGGGTGTCGCTGGCCCGGCGGACGTCGTCCAGGTCGGCGGCGCTGCGCAGCACCGGCTGACCGGTCCGCAGCACCGTCCGGGTGATCGAGGTAGGCCCGAGCCGGGTCGACGCCAGCTCGCCGAAGCGGGTCACCTCGGCGGCCCGGTCCGGGTCGCGGTGCACCGCGGTGACCCGGCGGGGAGCGCCGCCCTGGTCCATCAGGGTCACCAGGGCCCAGTCGGCCAGCGACGGCACCACCGCGTCGGCCAGCCGGCCCACGGCCGTCTCCACGTCGAGCGTGCCGGTCAGGGTCTCGCTCAGCGAGGCGAGCAGGTTGAGCCGGTCGTGCGCCTGCTCGACCAGGCGGCGCGCCTCCTCGGCCGCGTCCAGGGCGATCCGCAGCCGCAGCTCCGAGGAGCAGGCCGCCGCCAGGTCGGCCAGCGTCCGTAGCTGCGCTTTCGTCCAGGCCCGGGGCTTGCTGTCGATCGCGCACAGCGAGCCGAGCACCCGGCCGTCCAGGTCGGTCAGCGGCATCCCGGCGTACGCGACGACGCCCAGCTCCGGCACGGCCAGGTTCTCCCGTACCCGGGGGTAGAGCCGGGCGTCCGG
This sequence comes from Micromonospora sp. S-DT3-3-22, assembly GCF_015354745.1. Classification (NCBI taxonomy): domain Bacteria; kingdom Bacillati; phylum Actinomycetota; class Actinomycetes; order Micromonosporales; family Micromonosporaceae; genus Micromonospora; species Micromonospora sp. S-DT3-3-22. The sequence goes on along the minus strand of NZ_JACGMO010000010.1, from coordinate 47,096 downwards.
CAGCACCAGCGGGATCTCGGTGTCGATCACGTGCTGGCAGAACGAGTGGCTCAGCGGGGTCTGCCGGCGGGCGGCCCACGGGTCGGGCAGCCCGACCGCGCCGGGGAAGAACTGGCGGGTCTCGCTGACCAGGGAGACCAGCGCCACAGGCACGTCGAGCAGGTCGCTGACCAGCCGGGCGAACCGGTCGAACGCCTCGTCCGGCGCGGCGTCCAGGCCGGTCTCGGTCAGCGACCGCAGCCGGGCCGGATCGGCCAGCGCGGCGATGTCGACGTCCGGCCGTACGGTGCGTTCGGTCATCGACCACCTGTCTACCGTGATGGGGGAGGACACCGTTCGGCGTTCCGACCCTCGGTTATACCCGTCCCACCTGACCATCACCCGTCGGCGTGGTGACGACGTCTGGTTCGGCGTCGTCGGTCGGCCCGTCGGCCCGGCCCGCCTGTCGGAGGGCTATCGTCGGCACGCGTGAAGGTATGGATCCCGCATTCCGCCGGGGTGGAGCTGCTCGGTCCGGTCCCGGCCGGTGTCACGGTACAGCCGTGGGCCGACCCGGCGAATCCGCCCGGCGATCCGGCCGGCGTCCGGTTCTGGGTGCCGCCGTTCCTGGCCGGGGTGGACACCACGGCGATGCTGGACCGGCTGCCCGACCTGGCGGTGGTGCAGTTGCTCTCCGCCGGGGCGGACGCCTGGACGGGTCGGGTGCCCGCCGGGGTCACCCTCTGCGACGCCCGGGGGGTGCACGACGCCGGCACCGCCGAGTGGGTGGTCACCGCGATCCTCGCCCAGCTGCGCGGGTTCCCCGAACTGGCCCGCGCGCAGGCCCGCCGGGAGTGGGCGTACGACCGGGTCGCGCCGACCGACGAGCTGACCGGCAAGCGGGTGCTGATCGTCGGGGCCGGTTCGATCGGCGCGGCGGTCCGGGCCCGGCTGGCCCCGTTCGACGTCACCTTCACCCTGGTCGCCCGGACCGCCCGGCCGGCCGAGGGGGTGCACGCGGTGACCGAGCTGCCCCGCCTGCTGCCCGGGGCCGACGTGGTGGTGCTGCTGGTGCCGCTGACCGACGCCACCCGGGGGCTGGTCGACGCCGCGTTCCTGGCCGCCATGCCGGACGGGGCGCTGCTGGTCAACGCCGCCCGGGGCCCGGTGGCGGACACGGCGGCGCTGGTCGCGGAGCTGACTTCGGGGCGGCTGCGGGCGGCGTTGGACGTGACCGACCCGGAGCCGCTGCCGGCGGACCATCCGCTCTGGGAGCTGCCGAACGTGCTGCTCACCCCGCACGTCGCCGGTTCGGTACGCGGGCTGCTGCCCCGGGCGTACCGGCTGGTGGGGGAGCAGGTGCGCCGGTTCGTCGCCGGGTCACCGCTGGTCAACACGGTGGTGGACGGCTACTGACCGGGGCGGGGCCGGCCGCCGGTGGTGGGTGTCCGGGCTCAGCGCGCGTCCGGCAGGGCCTGCCCGGTGGCCGCGACCAGCCGGGGCAGGTCGACGCCCCGGACGGCGGGCAGCGGCAGCTGGTGCCCGTCGGTGAGCCGGACGACGGCCCGGCCGCGCGGGTCGGTGGCCAGCTCGACGACCTGCTCCCAGGGGATGCGCCGGCCCCCGGCGAGTGCCCGCAGCCGTAGCCCGTGCGGGTCGGCGTCGGTGCCGGAGCGCCAGGCCCAGACCGCGACGGTCAGCGGGACCAGCAGCACCGGCAGCAGATACCACCGGGCGGCGGCCAGGGGCAGCGCGCCGATGGTGGCGATGACGGCCGCGACCAGGATGGCCTGGTTGTGCCGGAAGCGGATGGTGTCGGCGCGACTCACCCCCCGATGATTCCACCCGGGGCCGGGGCGGCACCGGGCGGGCGGCGGGCCGGTCGCGACCGACGCTGACTGGTGACGTAGGTCACGGCCGAGGGGCGTAACCGGGAGGGCGGTGCCTCGTTTCTCCGATAACCCCCTGTCGCACCGCGCCGTGTCCCCCTCACGAAGGCGACCGCCGTGACCGTCGCTCACCCCGTCCGCCGCCCACCGTCCGCACCCGTCGCGCTCGCGGTGCTGGTCGCGCTCCTCGTCACCGCCGGCCTGGTCGACGCCGTCCCGCCGCTGGCCGCCACCACGATGGCGGGCGCGGGCGGCTGTGCCGTGGCCGCCGCCCGGCTGTTCCGCCTCACCGGCACCGGTGGGCGGGACCGTCGCGCCCGCCGCCGCCGTCGGGCCGCCGTCCTGCTCAACATCGCGGTGACCGTGGTCGGGATGACCGTGGCGGTGCTACCGCTGGCACCGGCGGTCCGCCGGGCCGAGGTCGCGGCGGCCGGGCTCGGCGCGGCCACCCTGGCCTACGCGGTCGGCCTGCTCCTGCTGCCCGGCCACTCCCGGCTGACGCCCCGGGCCCGGTGGCGGCGCGGCGTCGACGTGCTCGGCCTCGGCACCGCCCTGCTCTTCGCCGGCTGGGTGCTGGTCCCGTCCGGCCCGGTGCCACCGGTGGTCCGGGTGGTCACCGTCGCGGGCGCGGGCGTCCTGGCCGGGCTGCTGGTGGGCGCGCTGGCCGGGCACCGTCGCCACCCCGGCGCGGCCCGGTGCCTGCTCGGGGTGGCGGCCGTCCTGCTCGGCCTGGCCGACCTGGTGGTGCTGCTGGCCTACCGGGCGCCCACGGTGACGCTGCTGACCGCGGTGCCGCTGCTGGTCGGCGGGGCGCTGCTGACGGCCGCCGGGATGGCCCGGGTCGCGGCGGGCGATCCGGCGGGTCCGACCGGCCCGCCACCGGCCTGGCCCCGGGTGACCGCACCGGCGGCGGTGGCGACCGTGGCGGCGGCCGGCCACCTGGCGTTCGTCGGCGGGTTCACCCCGACCGCCGTCCTGCTGGGGCTGGCGGTGATTCCGCCGCTGGTGGCCCGGGAACTGATCTCCGTGACCGACCAGCGGCGGTGGGCCGGGCAGTTGGCCGCCCGCGAGGCGTACTTCCGCACGTTGGTCGCCGGCGGTCGTGACCTGGTCCTCGTCCTCGACGACGGGTTGCGGGTGCACTGGCTCTCGGCGGCCGGTGAACGCTGGTTCGGGCTGGGTCAGGAGGCGGTGTGCGGGCGGGCGCTGGCCGACCTGCTGCATCCGGACGACGCGCCGGGCGTCCTGGCCCGGCTGGCCGGGCGGCCGGGCGACACCGTCGCGCCGCTGCTGGTGGCCCGGATGCGTACCGGTGACGGCGGTTGGCGGGAGACCGAGGCGACGGTGAGCGACCAGCGGGCCGTGCCGGAGGTGGCCGCGGTGGTGCTGCACGTCCGCGACGTCGGTGACCGCCGACGGCTGGAGCGTGAGCGGCGTCGGGTCGCGGCCACCGACCCGCTCACCGGCCTGTCCACCCGGCGGGAGCTGCTGCGGGTGCTCGACGAGCGGGGCGGCACTCCCGGCGCGCTGCTCCTGGTCGACGTGCACGGGCTCGGCCCGGCGCAGGACGCCGCCGGCCCGGACCCGCTCCTGGTCGTCACCGCCCGCCGGCTGCGCGACGTGGTCGGCCCCCGGGACCTGGTCGCCCGGTTGTCCGGGGAGGAGTTCGCGGTGGTCACCGATGCCGGCCCGGTCCCGGCGTACGCGTTGGGCGAGCGGCTGCTGGCCGCGTTGACCGAGCCGTGCCCGGTGCCGACCGGGATGGGCCGGCTCCGGGTCGGCGTGGGCCTGACCGAGCTGGCCGCGACGTCGCCGCAGGACGCGTTGCGCCAGGCCGACCTGGCGCGCCGCCGGGCCGTCCAGCTCGGCCGCAACCGGGTCGAGTGGTACGACGCCTGCCTGGAAGAGGAGCTGGTCCGCCGGCTGGACCTGGAACGGGAGCTGCCCGGGGCGGCGGCCCGGGGTGAACTGGACCTGGTCTACCAGCCGGTGCTGGCGCTGGCCGACCGGCGACCGGCCGGCGTCGAGGCGTTGCTGCGCTGGCGCAGCCCGGTGCTGGGCACCGTGCTGCCGGCCGAGTTCCTGCCGGTCGCCGAGGATCTCGGCCTGCTGGGGGAGCTGGGCCGGTGGGTGCTCGACCGGGCCTGCCGGCAGCTCGCCGACTGGTCGGCCGGGGGTCGGGAGCTGTGGCTGGCGGTCAACGTCACCCTCGCCGAGCTGCTGGCGCCGGATCTGGTGCCCCGGGTGGCGGCGGTGCTGGCCGGGCACGGCGTCCCGGCGGAGCGGCTGGTGCTGGAGATCGCCGAGTCGCGGCTCGGGGCCGACCTGCCCACGGTGGTGGCCCGGCTGGCCGGCCTGCGGTCGCTGGGGGTACGCACGGCGTTGGACAGTTTCCGGGCGGAGCACGCCTCCCTGGCCCAACTGCGCCGGCTGCCGATCGACCTGTTGAAGGTGCAGCCCCGGCCGGTCGACCCGGACGAGGAGTCCCGCCCGTTGATCGACGTGGTGGTGGGGCTGGGGGAGCGGCTGGGGGTGACCGTGGTGATGGCGGAGCTGGAGTCGGAGCCGGACGTGGCGCGGGCGACCCGGGCCGGCTGCCGGTACGGGCAGGGGTTCGCGTTGGCGCGTCCGGCCACCGCCGAGCGGGTCGAGGCGTACTTCGAGGAGTTCCCGACGACGTCCCGCTGACGGTGGGGGCGTGCCTAGGTGAACCGGTTCATCTCGATCGGGGCGGTGCGGTGCTGCCCCGGGGCGTCAGGTGCGCCGTCTCGTCCTGGAGGCCGTGCACCGGTTCGCCGGCGATGACGGCGAGCAACTGGCGGGCGGCGTGCGCGCCGTAGGCGGGGATGTCCCGGCCGAGCGCGGTCAGCGGCGGGTGCACCAGTTGGCAGAGCGGTGAGTCGTCCCAGGCCACGATGGACAGGTCGGTGGGGACGCCGAGGCCCATCTCCTGGGCCACGGCGAGCCCGGCGATCGCCATCACGTCGTTGTCGTAGATCACCGCGGTGGGACGCTGGGCGGAGCTGAGCAGCCGCCGGGTGGCGCGTGCGCCCTCCTCGCCGGTGTAGTCCGACCAGACGGTCGCCGCGTCGGTGAGCCCGAGCCGGCCGCACACCTCGGCGAACGCGTCGGTACGGATCTCGGTGTGCAGCAGCGACGGCAGCCCACCGATCCGGGCTATCTTGCGGTGGCCGAGGGCGACCAGGTACTCCACCGCCTCGGCGAGCGCCGCCGCGTCGTCCGACCAGACGTGGGCCAGCGTGCCGGTGTGCCGCGGGCCGCCGATCACCACGGCGGGCAGTTGCAACTCCTCCAGGGCGGGCACCCGGATGTCGTCGGTCCGCAGGTCGCAGACGAGGACCCCGTCGACCCGCCGTTCGGCCCACCACCGGCGGTAGACGGCGATCTCCGCCTCTTGGTCGGCCACCACCTGGAGGGTCAGCGCGTACGACCGGGCGGAGAGTTCGGCCTCGACGCCGCTGATCAGCTCCATGAAGAACGGTTCGATGCCGAGTATCCGGGCCGGTCGGCACAGGGCCAGGCCGACGGCGTTGGCGGTGGCGCCGGAGAGCGCGCGGGCGGCGCTGCTCGGGCTGAAACCGATCTCGGTGGCGATCGCCAGGATGCGTTGCCGGGTGGCTTCCGAGACGCCCGGTTGCCCGTTGAGCGCGTACGACACCGCGCCCTTGGACACCCCGGCGCGTCGGGCGACGTCGGCGATGGTCGGCCGCTTCACCGGCGTTTTCCTCCACTTCTCGCGGCCTGGGCAGGCCGTCCTCGGGCCGGGGTCGCCGGCGGTCCTCACGCTACCGGTGCCCCCGCCGGCCGTCGTCCCCGGCCGTGGCCGGTCCCGTGCGGCGGGGGCGGCTGATTCGCTTGCTCGGTTAAGTGTGCCGGTCGGGCTGCGTGCCGCCACCGGTGACGGGCGACCCTTCCACCTGCCGGAAGGCGTGGCCCGGCACGCCGGCAGGGCTTTCGGGGCAGCTCCGGTTACCGCCCGGGGTCGTCGTTAACCGGCCGTTGACAGTGCACGGGGTGGCCCGTACGGTGGCCTCACTTATCCGGTTCAGTCGACGTTCCTCGATATCGGGGGCGTTTCCATCGCGTGCGCGGAGGATGAGATGACACGGTCCTGGACCCGCTGGGCCCGCGCGGCGGCGGTCGGCGTCGTCAGCCTGACGCTGGTCGCGGCGTGCAGCGGCAAGAGCACCACCGGCTCGGACGGTGGCGGCCAGGTCACCCTGAAGATCAATTTCTGGGGCGACTTCGGTCTCCAGGACCTCAAGACCCGTTACGAGGCCGACCACCCCAACGTCAAGATCCAACTCAACTCGGGCGAGTACAACGCCCAGCACGAGGATCTCCAGAAGAAACTCGTCGCCGGCTCCGGAGCGGCCGACATCGCCGCCATCGACGAGGGCTTCATGGTCCAGTTCCGCAGCCAGTCCGACAAGTTCGTCAACCTGCTCGACAAGGGCGCCGGCTCGTACGAGAGCAAGTACCTGCCGTGGAAGTGGAAGCAGTCGCTGTCGGCGGACGGCAAGACCCAGATCGGCCTCGGCACCGACGTCGGCGGGCTGGCCATGTGCTACCGCACCGACCTGTTCGCCGCCGCCGGGCTGCCCACCGACCGCGACCAGGTTTCCGCCCTCTGGCCCACCTGGGACAAGTTCATCGAGGTCGGCCAGGACTACACCGGCCGGACGAAGAAGAAGTTCCTCGACTCCGGCACCAACCTGTTCAACCCGATCCTGGGCCAGCAGCCCGTCGGCTTCTACAACGAGCAGGAACAACTCCAGATGGACCAGGGTCCCCGGGTCGCCTTCGACTACACGATCAGGGCGATCCAGGCCGGTCTCTCGGCCAACCTGGCCAGCTTCCAGGCCGACTGGGACAAGGGCTTCACCGCCGGCTCGTTCGCCGTCCTCGCCTGCCCGGCGTGGATGCTCGGCCACATCAAGGACACCGCACCCGGCACCCAGGGCAAGTGGGACATCGCCGCGGTGCCCGGCGGCGGCGGCAACTGGGGCGGCTCGTTCCTCACCATCCCCAAGCAGAGCAGGCACGTCGACGAGGCGTACCGGCTGCTGGAGTGGCTGATCCAGCCGGAGCAGCAGATCGAGATCTTCAAGAAGGTCGGCAACCTGCCCTCGCAGCCGGCGCTCTACGCCGACCCGGCGATCGCCGAGTTCAAGAACCCGTTCTTCCACGACGCGCCGGTCGGGCAGATCTTCCCGAAGATGGCGCAGGGGCTCACCCCGCAGTACCTGGGCAAGAAGAACGGCCCGACCCGGGTCGCCGTGGAGAACGTCATCACCAGGGTGCAGAACGGGACCCTGAAGCCGGACGCCGCCTGGGCCGAGGCGGTCAAGGAGGCCCAGAAGGCCGGCACCTCCTGACCGTCCGCCCGTCCGCCCCCGTTCCGATCCCCGGCCCTGGAGGAAGCCCCGTGTCCACCACCCGTGCCGTGCCGCCGTCGAGTCACCGCACCGGGCCGGAGCGCGACGCCTCCGGGGCCGGCGACCGGTCGCTCGGCTGGCGCGACCGGCTGTACCGGTTCGACCTGCGCTACCTGCCCTACCTGATGGTCGCGCCGTTCTTCCTGCTGTTCGGCGTCTTCGGGCTCTTCCCGCTGCTGTTCAACGGGGTCGTCGCGCTGCGCAACTACCGGCTCGACGACCCCACCCTGCCCTACTGGGCCGGGTTCGCGAACTTCACCCGGCTCGTCGGCGACGAGGATTTCTGGAACGCGCTCTACAACACGTTCGGCATCTTCCTGCTCTCCTCGGTGCCGCAACTGTTGCTGGCGTTGGTGGTCGCGTCGCTGCTCAACCGCAGGCTGCGGGCGCAGACCTGGTGGCGGGTCGGGGTGCTGCTGCCGTACGTCACCCCGATCGTGGCCTCGACGATGGTGTTCAGCGTCTTCTTCTCCCGCAGTTTCGGGATGGCGAACTGGCTGCTCGCCGAGGTGGGCATCGGCGGGACGGGGGACGCCGCGATCGACTGGCGGGCCGACAAGCCGCACGCCTGGATCGCCATCGCCACCATGGTCAACTGGAAGTGGATCGGCTACAACGCACTGCTCTACCTGGCCGCCATGCAGTCCATCCCGCGCGACGTCTACGAGGCGTCGGCGATCGACGGGGCCGGCCCGTGGCGGCAGCTCTGGCGGATCACCGTGCCGATGATCCAACCGGTGATCGTGTTCACGGTGGTGCTGTCCACCATCGGCGGGCTGCAACTGTTCACCGAGCCGATGCTGTTCGACCTCAACGCGCAGGCCGCCACCGGCGGGCCGAACGGCGAGTGGCAGACCATCGCCCAGCTCATCTACAAGGTCGGCTGGAAGGACCTCAACCTCGGCTACGCCGCCGCGATGTCCTGGGCGCTGTTCCTGATCATCCTGCTGGTCACCGGGCTCAACACCCTGCTCACCAACCGCCTGTCGGGAGGTCGCCGGTGAGCGCGAGGAACGCAGCGCAGCGGAGTCCCGCAGTCGCGAACGAAAGGAGATCGGTGAGCGCGAGGAACGTAGTGCGCCGGCCCGCCCTGCTGGGCCGCGCGCCGCAGGACACCCCGGCCGGCCTCGGCACGTACCTGCTGCTGTCGTTGACCTTCCTGTTCGCCGCGTTCCCGCTGTACTGGATGTTCGTCATCGCCACCAGCGACGACGAGGCGCTGGCGAAGCTGCCCCCGGCGGTGGTGCCCGGCGACCGGTTCCTGGTCAACGTGCGCGAGGTGTTCTCCCTCCAGGACGTCTATTTCGCCGCCTCCCTGGTCAACAGCGTCATCGTGTCGACCGTGGTGACCGCCTCGGTGCTGTTCTTCTGCTCGCTGGCCGGGTTCGCCTTCGCCAAGCTGCGGTTCCGGGGCAGCAACGCGCTGATGCTGCTCGTCGTGCTCACCCTCACCGTGCCCAACCAGCTCGGCATCGTCGCGCTCTACATCGTGATGGGCCGGCTCGGCTGGAACGGCACCCTGCTGGCGGTCATCGCGCCCGGCCTGGTCACCGCGTTCGGGGTGTTCTACATGCGGCAGTTCATCGTCAACAGCGTCCCCGACGAGTTGGTCGAGTCGGCCCGGGTCGACGGGGCGACGACCATGCGGATCTACCGCAGCATCGCGTTGCCGGCGATCCGCCCGGCCCTGGCGGTGCTGGGCCTGCTCACCTTCGTGGCGACCTGGAACGACTTCCAGTGGCCGCTGATCACGCTCAGCGGCACCGACTACCCGACCTCGATGGTGGCCGTCTCCGATCTGGCGAGCGGCAACTACGTCATCTACCGTCGGGTGCTCGCGGGGGCGTTCATCGCCACGGTCCCGCTGCTGGTGATGCTCTTCATCGGCGGCCGGCAGATCGTCCGGGGAATCATGGAAGGCGCGGTGAAGTCGTGAACCGTCAGGCGTTGCACGAGGGATGGCAGCTGCGCGCGGTGTCCGGGCCGCAGGTGCCCGACGCCGTCGCCGGCCGGGCGGTGCCCGCCACCGTGCCGGGCTGCGTGCACACCGACCTGCTCGCCGCCGGCCTGATCGACGACCCCTACCTCGACGCCAACGAGACGGCGCTGACCTGGATCGGCCGCACCGACTGGGAGTACGCGACCACGTTCGTCCACCGGCCCGGTGCCGACGACCGGGTCGACCTGGTCTGCGCCGGGCTGGACACGGTCGCCACGCTCACTCTCAACGGCGTCGAGTTGGGCCGTACCGCGAACATGCACCGGTCGTACCGGTTCGACGTGGCGTCGGCGCTGCGGCCGGGGGAGAACACCCTCGCCGTCCGGTTCGCCTCGGCGTACCGGTACGCCGAGGCGCAGCGGGACCGGCTCGGCGACCGGCCCAACGCCTACCCGGAGCCGTTCCCGTTCATCCGCAAGATGGCCTGCAACTTCGGCTGGGACTGGGGGCCGACGCTGGTCACCGCCGGGATCTGGCAGGAGATCGGTTTGCACGCCTGGTCCACCGCCCGGCTCGACACCGTCCGTCCACTGGTGACGGCCGTCGACGGGCGGGGCCGGGTGGAGCTGCACGTCGCGGTCGAGCGGGCGACCGACACCCCGCTGACCGTCCGCGCCGAGGTCGCCGGCGTGACCGGCGAGGCGACCGTCCCGGCCGGGCGGCGCACGGCCGCGCTGACCCTCACCGTCGCCGACCCCGAGCTGTGGTGGCCCCGGGGGTACGGCGCACAGCCGCTGCACCCGCTGACGGTGACCCTGTCCGGCGCGGACGGCGGCACCCTGGACACCTGGTCGCAGCGGGTCGGCTTCCGCTCGGTCCGCCTCGACACCACCCCCGACGCCCACGGCACCCCGTTCACGCTGCACGTCAACGACGTGCCGGTGCTGGTCCGGGGGGTCAACTGGATCCCCGACGACGCGTTCCCCACCCGGGTCACCCGCGGCCGGCTGGCCCGACGGTTCACCCAGGCCGCCGCCGCCAACGTCAACCTGCTGCGGGTCTGGGGCGGCGGCCGGTACGAGTCGACCGACTTCTACTCCCTCGCCGACGAACAGGGCCTGCTGGTCCAGCAGGACTTCCTGTTCGCCTGCGCGGCCTACCCGGAGGAGGAGCCGTTCGGCACGGAGGTCGAGGCGGAGGCGCGCGAGCAGGTGAACCGGCTGGCGGGGCATCCGTCGCTGGTGCTGTGGACCGGCAACAACGAGAACATCTGGGGCTGGCACGACTGGGGTTGGCAGGAGCCGCTGGCCGGCCGGAGCTGGGGGCGGGGCTTCTATCTGGACCTGCTGCCCCGGGTGGTCGGCGAGCTGGACCCGACCCGACCGTACTGGCCGGGCAGCCCGTGGTCGGGCAGCGAGGCGGTCCACCCGAACGACCCGGCGCACGGCACCACCCACATCTGGGACGTCTGGAACACCGACGATTACACGAGGTACCGCGAGTACGTCCCCCGGTTCGTCGCCGAGTTCGGCTACCAGGCGCCCCCGGCGTACGCGACGCTGCGCCGGGCGTTGTCCGACGAGCCGCTCGCGCCCGACTCGCCGGGGATGGCCCACCACCAGAAGGCGGCCGACGGGGACGCGAAACTCCAGCGGGGCCTGGACGCGCACCTGCCACCGCCCGTCGACTTCGACGACTGGCACTACCTGACCCAGCTCAACCAGGCGCGGGCCATCCAGCTGGGGGTGGAGCACTTCCGCGCGCACCGCGACGTCTGCTCCGGCACCATCGTCTGGCAGCTCAACGACTGCTGGCCGGTCACCTCCTGGTCGGCGGTCGACGGCGACGGCCGCCGCAAACCCCTGTGGTACGCGCTGCGCCGGGCGTACGCCGACCGGCTGCTCACCGTCCAGCCCCGGGCCGGCGGGCTGGTGCTGGTGGCGGTGAACGAGACCGGCGTCCCGTGGCGGGCCCCGGTGACGGTGACCCGGACGACGCTGACCGGCGAGCCGAGGGCGAAGACCTCGTACCCGCTCGACGTGCCCGCGTACGCGGCGGTGACGGTGCCGCTGCCGGCGGACCTGGCGGTGGCCGAGGAGGAACGCCGGGAGCTGTTGGTAGCCGAGGCCGGTGACACCGCCGAGCGGGCCCTGTGGTTCTTCGCCGAGGACCGGGACGTGCACTGGCCGGCGGCCCGCTACGAGGCGACGGTGGAACCGGTCGACGGCGGCCAGCGGGTCCGGGTCACCGCGCAGACCGTGCTGCGTGACCTGACGCTGTTCCCGGACCGGCTCGACCCGGCCGCCGAGGTGGACACCGCGCTGGTCACCCTGCTGCCGGGGGAGTCGGTCACGTTCACGGTGACCGGCGGCGCGCCGCCGGACCTGGTGGCGTTGACCAGCCGGCCGGTGCTGCGCTGCGTCAACGACCTGGTCGACGACGCGGCCGGGGCCCCGACGGGCTGACCGGACGGGTCGCCGCCCCGCGCCGGCCGGCGCAGGGCGGGCCGCCCCTTGACAGCCCCGCTGCGATCAGCGAAGGTCGATGCGTTCCGGGTGCGGCGGCGCGCTCCTTCCCTCGCTCGAAGGGCAGCCGTGATGTCGTCCGCGTTCACCCGCCGTCACCTGTTCCGCCTCGGCGGGGCCAGCCTCGTCGTCGCCGTCGGCCCCGGTCTCGGCCTGCCCGCCCTGGCCGCCGGCACCGTCACCGTCGACCTGGTGGTCTACGGCGCGACCTCGGCCGGCATCATGGCCGCCGTGCAGATGCGCCGGCTCGGCGGCACCGCCGTGATCGTCGAACCGGGCCGCCACGTCGGCGGGCTCACCACCGGCGGGCTCGGCTACACCGACAGCGGCACCAGCGCCGCCATCGGCGGCCTCGCCGGGGAGTTCTACCGCCGGGTGTACGCCCGCTACCACGGCACCCCGGTCACCCCCGACTCGCCGATGCGGCTGGTCTTCGAGCCGCACGTGGCCGCCGGGGTCTTCGACGACCTGCTCACCGAGCACGCGGTCCCGGTCTACCTGGACGCCCCGCTGGCCACGGTCCAGCGGGCCGGCGACCGGATCACCGGGCTGGTCACCGCGCACGGGCAGCTCTTCGCCGGCCCGATGTTCGTCGACGCCACGTACGAGGGTGACCTGATGGCCGCCGCCGGGGTGTCGTACACGGTCGGACGGGAGGCCAACACCGCGTACGGCGAGACGGTCAACGGGGTGCAGTTGCGCGGGGAGCACCAGTTCACCCGGCCCGTCGACCCGTACGTGGTGCCGGGCGACCCGGCCAGCGGCCTGCTCCCCGGCATCTCCGCCGCCCCGGTCGCGCCCAACGGCACCGGTGACGACCGGATCCAGGCGTACAACTTCCGGATGTGCCTGACCCAGGCCGCCGGCCGGGTCCCGTTCCCGCAGCCGGCCGGCTACGACCCGGCCCACTACGAACTGCTGCTGCGGTACGTGCAGGCCGGCTACACCGGGCCGTTCTTCACCACCCAGAGCGTCGGCGGCGGCAAGACCGACTCGAACAACACCGGGGCCTTCTCCACCGACTTCATCGCCGCGAACTACGCCTACCCGACGGCGACCTGGGCGCAGCGGCAGGCCATGGTCGCCGACCACCGGACGTACCAGCAGGGCCTGATGTGGTTCCTGGCCAACGACCCCCGGCTGCCGGCGTCGGTGCGGTCCGGGGTCGCCGCCTGGGGGCTGGCCGCCGACGAGTTCACCACCACCGGCAACTGGCCCCCGCAGCTCTACGTCCGCGAGGCCCGCCGGATGCTCTCGGCGTACGTGATGACCGAGCGGGACTGCCGGGGCGGCGTCCGGGCCGCCGACTCGGTCGGGTTGGCCAGCTACACCATGGACTCGCACAACTGCCAGCGGGTGGTGGTGAACGGGCTGGTGAAGAACGAGGGGGACGTGCAGGTCGGGGTGCCCGGCCCGTACCCGGTCAGCTACCGGTCGATCGTGCCCACCGCGACGCAGTGCGCCAACCTGTTCGTGCCGGTCTGCCTGTCGGCCACCCACATCGCGTACGGGTCGATCCGGATGGAACCGGTCTTCATGATCCTCGCCCAGTCGGCGGCGACGGCGGCGAAGCTGGCGATCGACGCGGGGGTGCCGGTGCAGCAGGTGGACGTCGCGGCCCTCCAGACCCGGCTGCGCGCCGACGGGCAGCTGCTCACCTGGCCACCCACCGTCGACGGCGAGATCGTGGTGGACAACCGGTCGGCCGGGGTCACCCGGGCCGGTGTCTGGGTGGGCAGCACCGCGATCGGCGGCTACTGGGGGTCGGACTACGAGCACGACGGCAACACCGGCAAGGGCGTCAACCGGCTGCGGTTCACCCCGTCCCTGCCGACGGCCGGGAGCTGGGCGGTCCACCTGCGCTGGACCGCCGACCCGAACCGGGCCGGCAACGTCCCGGTCGACGTGGTGCACGGCGGCGGGGTGACCACCCGGGTGGTCGACCAGCGCACGTCGGGCGGGCAGTGGGTGTCGCTCGGGACGTACCAGTTCGCGGCGGGTACGGCCGGCAGCGTGCTGCTCCGCACCGAGGGCACCGACGGGTACGTGGTCGCCGACGCGGTCCGCTTCCTGCCCGCCTGACCCGAGGCGGGTGTTGCGGCGGTGCTGCGGGGGCGAGTACGTTCTGCGGCACGCCGTCGAGCCGGGAGGAGGTCAGAACGATGTCCGATGTTCTGCGCCCCCTCCGCGTCCCGGCGTCCACGCGGGTCTGACCGGGGCGTTCGCCTTCCGGAGGATTCCCATGACCGACCTGGTCATCCGCCCGCTCGTCGCGGGCGAGGAAGATCTGTTCGACTCCATGCCCGACCCGCTGCCCCAGCTGCGCAAGATCGGCTACGCCGACGGCGTCGCCGGAGGTGGCTACCGTCCCGAACGCACCTGGATCGCCCTGCGGGACGGCCGGGTGGTCGGCCGGGCCGCGTGGCTCCTGCCGCCCGGGGCCGCCGGTGCGCCCTGGTTGGACCGTTTCGACCTGACCGCCGAGGCGCAGGTGGGGGCCACACTGCTGCGGACGGCCCATGAGGCGCTCGGTGGCCCGTACCCCTACCACGCCGGGCTGCCGGCGTACTGGCGGCGTCGGCCGGAGGTGTTGGCCGTGGTCCGGCTGCCGCTGGCGGCGGCCCGGCTCGCCGGGCTGGTCGAGCGCGGCGAGCGGCTCCGCTGCTCGTGGGCGGGCACCCCGCTGCCGGCGTCCTCCGGCCGCTACGCGTTCCGCCCGGCCACCGGCACCAGCGAGATCGACGCCCTCGTCGCCCGGATCGCCGAGCCGGACGTGCTGACCGGCCGGGAGGTCGCCCGGGCGGTGGCCGGGGTGGACCTGGCCACCGCGCCACGGGCCTGGCTGACCGCCGCGACCTGGCGGGTCGCACTGGCCGCCGGGGAGCCGGTCGGGCTGGCCGGGACGACCGGGGACGCCTGTTTCCCGCAGCTCGGCTACCTCGGCCTGGTGGACGGGGCGGCGCGGGGCGAGTTGCTGGCCGACTCGGTCGCGGCGTTGGTCGCCGATGGTGCCCGGGAGGTGGTGGCCGACGTGGACGCCCACCGGGTGGCGGTGGTCGCCGAGCTGGAACGCACCGGGTTCCGGCAGTTGCGTACCCGGCTGTTCCTCGAGCCCGCCACGGCTCCCGTCGACTGATCCGTACGGCGTGCCCCCGGCCGGTCCGCCGGGGGCACGCCACCTGACCGGCCACGAACCGGGAGTCACGAACCACGCGACAGGCGACTTGAAGAATTTCGCAAGTGCTAAAGTGTTCACGACGTCGACGGAAGAAGGTCCCGGTGTCGGTGCCGCTGTACCAGGCCAAGGCGGAGCTGTTCCGCACCCTCGGGCACCCGGTGCGCATCCGGGTGCTCGAACTGCTCCAGGACGGGCCGAAGCCGGTCCGCGACCTGCTCGCTGTCATCGAGGTCGAGCCGTCCAACCTCTCCCAGCAGCTCGCCGTGCTGCGCCGGGCCGGCATGGTCACCTCGTACCGGGACGGCCCGCTGGTCATGTACTCGCTCAGCACCCCCGACGTGGCCGACCTGCTGGCCGCCGGCCGGCGCATCCTCGGCACCGTCCTCACCGACCGCGACGCCCTCCTCGACGAACTCCGCGCCGGAACCACCGCCGACCCGGCCCCGGGGGCGCCCGACGGCAGTCCGCGCGCCCACGCCGCCGACGGCTCACCGACCCGGCCGGGCCGGTGAGCGCCACCGCCGTCGCCGACCGGGTCCTCGGCCTGCTGCCCGACCGCACCGACTGGCAGGCCGTACGCCGCTCACCCCGGCGGGACCTGGTCGCCGGGCTGACCGTGGCCGTGGTGGCCCTGCCGCTCGCCCTCGCCTTCGGCGTCACCTCCGGGCTGGGCGCGCAGGCCGGGCTGGTCACCGCCGTCGTCGCCGGGGCGGTGGCGGCCGTCTTCGGCGGCTCCCACCTCCAGGTCTCCGGCCCCACCGGGGCGATGACCGTGGTGCTGGTGCCGGTGGTGCAGCAGTTCGGCCCGACCGGGGTGCTGATGGTCGGCGCGCTGGCCGGCCTGCTGCTGATCGCCCTCGCCCTGGCCCGCCTCGGCCGTTACGTCCGCTACCTGCCCACCCCCGTCATCGAGGGCTTCACCGCCGGCATCGCCGTGGTCATCGCCCTGCAACAGGTGCCCGCCGCGCTCGGCGTGACCGACGCGCACGGCGACCGGGTCTGGGCCGTCGCCGCCGACGCCGTCGCCCGGTTCGTCGTGCACCCCCGGCCGGTGGCGCTGGCGGTCGCGCTCGGGGTGGCGGCGCTGATGCTGCTCGGCGCACGCTTCCGGCCCGGCGTACCGTTCTCGCTGCTCGGGGTGGCCGCCGCCACCGTGCTCGCCGAGACCCTCCCGCTCCACCTGGTGCGGATCGGCGCCCTGCCGCAGGGGCTGCCCGCGCCGTCGCTCGGCTTCCTCGACCCCGGCGCGGTCGGCGTGCTGCTGCCGTCGGCGCTGGCGGTGGCCGCGCTCGCCGCGCTGGAGAGCCTGCTGTCGGCGACCGTCGCCGACGGGATGACCGTCGGGCAACGGCACGACCCGGACCGGGAACTGTTCGGTCAGGGCCTGGCCAACCTCGCCTCGCCCGTGTTCGGCGGCATCCCGGCCACCGCCGCCATCGCCCGCACGGCCGTCAACGTCCGCGCCGGTGCGGCATCCAAGCTGGCCGCGCTCACCCACGCGGTGGCGCTCGCCGCGATCGTGCTCGCCGCCGCCCCGCTGGTCGGCCGGATCCCGCTCGCCGCGCTCGCCGGGGTGCTGCTCGCCACCACGGTACGGATGATCGAGGCCGGCTCGCTGTGGGCGCTGGCCCGTGCCACCCGGGGCGACGCCCTGGTGCTGGTGCTCACCTTCGTCGTCACGGTCGCCTGGGACCTGGTCACCGCCGTCGCCGTCGGGGTCGCCGTGGCGGTGGTGATCGCGCTGCGCGCGGTGGCCCGCAGCGCCCGGCTGGAACAGGTCCCGCTCGACCGGGGGGAGCACAGCGACGAGGAACACGCCCTGCTGGCCGAGCACATCGTGGCGTACCGGCTGGACGGGCCGCTGTTCTTCGCCGCCGCGCACACCTTCCTGCTGGAACTCTCCGAGGTGGCCGACGTCCGGGTGGTCATCCTGCGGATGTCCCGGGTGTCGGCGCTGGACGCCACCGGCGCGCACGTGCTCGGCGACGCCATCGGGCGGCTGCGCGGCCGGGGGATCACCGTGCTGCTCTCCGGCATCACCCCCGACCACGACCAGGTGCTGGCGACCCTCGGGGTGGCCGACGAACTGCGCCGCGACGGGCTGGTCTTCGCCGACACCCCGGCCGCGATCGCCCACGCCCGGGAACTGCTCCGGGGCCCCGTCACCGCGTGACGGCGGGTGTGACCCGATCGGGAGGACGGGTCGTCGCGCGGCGCGCGGAAACCGAGCCGGCGGCGATGCTCGGCGCAGCATCGTAATTGCCGTTTGTTCGGCGGGAAACGTGGTGGCAGATATACGACAGGGTCCACACGACTCGATGTGTCTTATCGGAATCGAATGTGCGACCGTCGAGGCCGTTTGCCGGCTGAATGTCCGACGGCAGCTCCCCGGATTGGTCGTTCGACAGGCAGACCCGTCGGGCGACTCAGGCCAGCCGGACGACAATTACCGGGTGTCAACTATGGCACCGTGAGGGCCGCTTCGCTCATTGCGCGGCTGCTGCGCGAATCACGACCGGGGAGAAACCACTCGATGACGGCACCCTACGATCCTGCCCAAAACCAGCCGCCCGCCGGCCAGCCGCCGATGCCACCGACCGCCCATCTCCCGCAGGTGCCCGCCGGGCAGTTCCCGCCGCCCCCGGCGGGCCAGTTCTCCCCGCCGACGCCCGGCCAGCTCCCGCCACCGCCCGCCCCGCGGAAGCGGGCCTCCTGGCTGGTGCCCACTCTCATCGGCGTCGGTGCCTTCGTGGTGCTGTGCTGCGGTGGTCCGATGGTGCTGGGCCTGGTCAGCGAGGACACGAAGCCCGAGGCTGCCTCCGTGGGCGGCGACGCTCCCGCCGCCAAGAGCAGTGCCGCACCGGCGGCGAGCACCGCGCCAGCTTCCCCGGCGGCACCGGCGCCGGCCAAGAAGACCGAGGCACCCGCGCCGCCGAAGCCGAAGACCCCGGGTATCGGTGACAAGGTGCGCGGCGGGGACTTCGAATTCACCGTCAAGAGCATGAAGTGCGGGATCTCCCGTGTGGGCAACGATTTCCTCAACAAGAAGGCGCAGGGCACCTTCTGCAAGGTCAGTGTGACCGTCAAGAACGTCACCAAGCGTGCGCACACCTTCCACGCCGACGGCAGCCTCAGCGCCCAGGATTCCAGCGGCCGAGAGTACGAGGCCGACGGCGAGGCCGGAATCTACGGCAACAGCGACGGCCAGGGTTTCCTCGACGAGATCAACCCGGGCAACTCGGTGACCGCCAACGTCTACTTCGACGTGCCGAAGGGCACCAAGCTCAAGACGGTCACGCTGGATGCCGGCCTGTTCACCTTCGCGGAAGACGCTGTCGTCGCCCTCTGAACCGCCACCGGCAGGCCATGCTCCGGGACGGCTACGGCTGTAGCCGGATGGCGGCCCGGTCCCGGTGTCGAGGTAGCGGTGTCCCGGTCGGGGGATACCGCTACCTCGCTGAGGTGGAGACGATCAACCCACTCGGCCGGTCACTCCGGGACGCGGCGGTACGCGCCGTCGCTGGCCGACGTCGCCATCGAGGCGTACGCGCGCAGGGCCGCCGACACCGGGCGCTGCCGGTCGAGCGGGGTGTACGGCCGGTCCCGCTTCTCCTGCGCCACCCGGCGGGCCTCCAGCACGTCGTCGGGCACGTTCAGCTCGATCGACCGGGCCGGGATGTCGATGACGATCTCGTCGCCGGGCTCGACCAGGGCGATCAGCCCACCGGAGGCCGCCTCGGGGGAGGCGTGCCCGATGGAGAGCCCGGAGGTGCCGCCGGAGAACCGGCCGTCGGTGAGCAGCGCGCAGGACCGGCCCAGCCCACGGCCCTTGAGGAACGAGGTGGGGTAGAGCATCTCCTGCATGCCGGGGCCGCCCTTGGGGCCCTCGTAGCGGATCACCACGACGTCCCCGGCGACGATCTCCTTGGCGAGGATCGCCGCGACCGCGTCGTCCTGCGACTCGTAGACCTTGGCCGGGCCCCGGAAGGTCAGGCACTCCTCGGGCACCCCGGCGGTCTTCACCACGCAGCCCTCCGGCGCGAGGTTGCCGTGCAGGATGGCCAGCCCGCCGTCGGCGGTGTAGGCGTGCTCCCGGTCCCGCACACAACCCTCGGCGGCGTCGGTGTCCAGGGTGGACCAGCGGTTGGTGGTGGAGAACGGCTCGACGGTACGCACCCCGCCGGGCGCGGCGTGGAACAGTTCGACCGCCTCCGGGGTGGGTGAGCCGCCCCGGACGTCCCAGTCGGTGAGCCACTGGGCCAGCGAGGGGGAGTGCACGGCGTGCACGTCGCGGTGCAGCAGGCCGGCGCGGTCGAGTTCGCCGAGGATGGCCGGGATGCCACCGGCGCGGTGCACGTCCTCCATGTGGTAGTTCGGCGAGTTCGGGGCGACCTTGGCCAGGCAGGGCACCCGCCGGGAGATGGCGTCGATGTCGGCGACGCTGAAGTCGAGTTCGGCCTCGCGGGCGGCGGCGAGCAGGTGCAGGATCGTGTTGGTCGACCCGCCCATCGCCACGTCGAGGGCGACCGCGTTGTCGAACGCCTTGCGGTTGGCGACGGTGCGGGGCAGCACGGAGGCGTCGTCGTCGTCGTACCAGCGCTTGGCGATCTCGACGGCGGTCCGGCCGGCCTCCACGAAGAGCGACCGGCGCGCGGCGTGGGTGGCCAGCGTCGAGCCGTTGCCGGGCAGGGCCAGGCCGATCGCCTCGGTGAGGCAGTTCATCGAGTTGGCGGTGAACATGCCGGAGCAGGAGCCGCAGGTCGGGCAGGCGGACCGCTCGATCTCGCCGAGCTGGTCGTCGGTGACCGCCTCGTTGGAGGAGGCGATCATCGCGTCGATCAGGTCGATCTTGGAGTGCACGACACCCTCGATCGCCACCGTCTTGCCGGCCTCCATCGGGCCGCCGGAGACGAAGACCGTCGGGATGTTGAGCCGCAGCGCGGCAAGCAGCATCCCGGGGGTGATCTTGTCGCAGTTGGAGATGCAGACCAGGGCGTCCGCGCAGTGCGCGTTGACCATGTATTCCACCGCGTCGGCGATCAGTTCCCGACTGGGCAGCGAGTAGAGCATCCCGCCGTGGCCCATGGCGATGCCGTCGTCCACGGCGATGGTGTTGAACTCGCGCCCCACCCCGCCGGCCTCGGCCACCGCGTCCGCGACCAGGCCACCCATGTCCTTCAGGTGGACGTGACCGGGGACGAACTGGGTGAAACTGTTCGCGATGGCGACGATCGGCTTGCCGAAGTCGTCGTCGGTCATCCCGGTGGCCCGCCAGAGGGCCCGGGCGCCGGCCATCGTCCGACCGTGGGTGGAGGTCCTCGACCGCAGCTCAGGCATGGGTACCAGTCTTGCACCGTCCGGCGGGCGGCTCCCACCGCGAGCGCCGTGTCCCAACAGTTGCACACCCGGTACCCCGTAGCGGGTGCCGATCCGGCACAGTTGAGGTCGTGCGTTTACCCCCGGGCATGGTCGCCGTGGCGGTGTTGAGCGGCCTGCTCGCCGTCGCCGCCACCGCACTGTTGGCCGACTCGGCCCGGCGGCGCGGCGGGCCGCACCGCCAGGCGCACCTGCTGTTCGCCGTGGCCGCCACGATCGCCCTGGCCACCCTGGTCGCCGGCACCGTCGCGGTGCTCGGCGCGACCGAGCACGGGGCGCACCGGCGCGGGCAGGGAATGGGATGGGCGTCACTGATCGCGGCCGGCACCGCGCTGAGCGGGCTGGGCTACTGCGCGGGTCTGCTCCGCCTGCCCGGCGCGATGGTGGCCCGGGCCGCCGCCGCGCGGCTGCTGCTCGACGGGCTGACCGTGGCCGCCGCGATCTGGTTCGTCGGCTGGGTGCTCTTCTCGGAGCCGACCCGGCTGCTCGGGCCGGCGACCCCGAGCGCCTGCCCGGCCATCCTGCTCGCGTCGGTGACCGTGGCGCTCACCGCCGGCCTCACCGCGATCGTGGTGGCCCGCGCCGACGGCCCACGGACCCGGCTGGCCGTGCTCGGCGTCGGCATCACCGCGACCGCCACCGGTGGTCTCGGCCTGGCCGCCGGGGTCTGCCAGGGCGGCTCGGCGATGGCGCTGACCGGTGCCGCGCTGCTCGCCGTGGGCATGCTCGCCGGGGCGCTCGCCGTGCACCGGGTGGACGCCCCCGGCCAGGTCGACATCGACCTGATCCGCCGCGACGGCGAGTACGCCTTCATCCCGATGGTGGCGATGGCCGGTTCGGCGATGTACCACCTCGTCCAGGGCGGCCGGTTCGACGCGCTGGGGATCATCGCCGGCAGCCTGGAGGGCTTCGCGCTGGTCACCCGGCAGTACCTCACCCTCAACGACGTCCGCAGCTACGCCCACCGGCTGGCCGACCGGGAGGCGCACTTCCGGGAGCTGGCCCACACCGATCCGCTGACCACCCTCGCCAACCGGCGCGGCCTGCTGCGGGAGATGCAGCGCTGCGCCACCGAGGGGGGCGGCTGCGTGCTGCTCGGCCTCGACCTGGACGGCTTCAAGAACGTCAACGACATGCGCGGCCACGACGTCGGCGACATGGTGCTCGCCGAGGTGGGGCGGCGGCTGCGGAGCAACCTGCGCCCGGGTGACCTGGCCGCCCGGCTCGGCGGCGACGAGTTCGCGGTGCTGATGCGGGGTCGTCCGACCGACGCGGACGTGGTGGCCGAGCGGCTGCTGGGGGTGCTCGGCCGGCCGTACGACCAGGAGGGCGGGGCGGTCTTCCTCTCGGTCAGCATCGGGGTGGCCGGGCAGGGCGGCGACGATCCGGACGTGGTCGGCCTGCTGCGCCACGCCGACCTGGCCCTGCGCTACGCCAAGCAGCGCGGCAAGAACCGGATCGAGCGCTACGACGGCAGCTACGACCAGCTGCTGACCCGGCGTACCCGGCTGGAGCACGAGATGCGTGGCGCGATCGAGCGCGACGAGCTGCGGCTGGCCTTCCAGCCGGTGGCGTCGCTGCCGTCGGTCCGGCCGGTGGGCGCCGAGGCGCTGCTGCGCTGGCACCACCCCGAGCTGGGCAACGTCCGGCCGGACGAGTTCATCCCGCTGGCCGAGGAGTGCGGGATGATCGCCAAGCTGGGGGCCTGGGTGCTGCACCAGGCGTGCTGGCAGCTGTCCCGCTGGCTCGCCGACGGCCACGACGTCTGGGTGTCGGTCAACGTCTCCCCGCGCGAGCTGCACGCCCCGGAGTACGTGGTGCAAGTGGCCGAGGCGCTGCGCGCCCACCACGTACCGCCGCAGCGGCTGGTGCTGGAGGTCACCGAGCACGCCGTCGCGACCGACCTGGACGAGCTGATCCGCCGGCTGACCGCGTTGCGGCGGACCGGGGTGCGGATCGCGTTGGACGACTTCGGTGCGGGGTACTCGTCGCTGGGGCAGCTACGCCGGCTGCCGATCGACATTCTCAAGATCGACCACAGCCTGGTCGCCGAGCACGAGCCGGTCCGCCCGGTGGGCCGGGACGGGCCGGCCTTCGCC
The DNA here is from genome assembly GCF_015354745.1 of Micromonospora sp. S-DT3-3-22. Classification (NCBI taxonomy): domain Bacteria; kingdom Bacillati; phylum Actinomycetota; class Actinomycetes; order Micromonosporales; family Micromonosporaceae; genus Micromonospora; species Micromonospora sp. S-DT3-3-22. The sequence continues at coordinate 24,652 of NZ_JACGMO010000010.1, read as the reverse complement.
CCGATGGTCGACATCGTCATGCGGCTGGGCCACCAACTGGGCATGGAGGTGATCGCCGAGGGGGTCACCAACCCGGCCGAGCTGGCCGCGGTGGTCGCCGCCGGCTGCCGGTTCGGCCAGGGCGCGCTCTTCGGCTGGGGGGTGCCGGCGGAGCACCTGGAGGCGATGCTGGAGGCGGCCACCTCGCCGGGCGCCCGCCCCGCGTCGGCTCCGCCGGCCCCGCCGCCCCCTCCGCTGCGACCCACCCCGTCGCCGCTGCTGCCCCGGCTGCGATCCCACCCACCGGCATCCCCGCCGGTGCCCGCCCCGCGCCCCGCGTACGAGGAGTCCGCGCAGGCCGGGCCGGTTGACGAGACCCCCAACGGGGATGGCGTCCCCCGTTCGTGAACCAACATGTGGGATCAGTTGACTCATCGCGTGAGATGCGTCAGGCTTGGCCCATGTCGTCGAACCGGTCGCTGCGAGTACTTACCTGAGCGCACTCTCCCGCTGTCGAGAGTGCGCTGGCCCCGTGCATCTGCACGAGGGCCGTTTTTATTGCCGTCGGAACCACCGGGGCGGGCCACCGCCCCCGTCGCACCTGCCGTAGCAGCTCCACCCAACTCCAGCCGAAGGCCTGAACCGCCATGACGAGACCCACGCCAGAGACCCTCGCCCACTCCGCCCGGCGGGCCCGTACGGTCACCGAGCCGGCCGGCGACGCCGACCACACCACCCCGCCGCGCGCCGCCGCGCCGGCCACCCCGGCCGTACGGCCGTCCGGGCCGGTCCCGGTCTCCGGCGCCGGTTCGCTGGTGCGGTCGTTGGAGGCGCTCGGCGTCGACGTCGTCTTCGGCATCCCCGGCGGGGCGATCCTGCCCGCCTACGACCCGCTCTACGACTCCTCGGTGCGGCACATCCTGGTCCGGCACGAGCAGGGCGCGGGACACGCCGCAACCGGGTACGCGCAGGCTACCGGCCGGGTCGGCGTCTGTATCGCCACCTCCGGGCCGGGCGCGACGAACCTGGTCACCCCGATCGCCGACGCGTACATGGACTCGGTGCCGATCGTCGCGATCACCGGGCAGGTGGCCCGGCCGATGATCGGCACGGACGCCTTCCAGGAGGCGGACATCCAGGGCATCACCCTGCCGATCACCAAGCACAACTTCCTGGTGCAGAACGCCGAGGAGATCCCGCAGGTGCTCGCCGAGGCGTTCCACCTGGCGGCGACCGGGCGTCCCGGGCCGGTGCTGGTGGACATCCCCAAGGACGTCCTCCAGGCGGCGACGACCTTCTCCTGGCCGCCCACCCTGGACCTGCCCGGCTACCGGCCGACCCTGCACCCGCACGGCAAGCAGATCCGCGAGGCCGCCCGGCTGATCAGCGCCGCCCGCCGGCCGGTGCTCTACGTCGGCGGCGGGGTGCTCAAGGCCGGCGCGACCGAGTCGCTGCGCCAGCTCGCCGAGCTGACCGGCATCCCGGTGGTGACCACGTTGATGGCGTTGGGCGCGTTCCCCGACTCGCACCGCCAGCATCTGGGCATGCCCGGCATGCACGGCACCGTCGCCGCCGTCTACGGCCTGCAGAAGGCCGACCTGATCGTGGCGCTGGGGGCCCGGTTCGACGACCGGGTGACCGGCAAGCTCGACTCGTTCGCCCCGGACGCCACGGTGGTGCACGCCGACATCGACCCGGCCGAGATCGGCAAGAACCGGCACGCCGACGTCCCGATCGTCGGTGACGCCAAGCACGTCATCGACGAGCTGATCGCGGCGGTGACCACCGAGCAGAAGGCCGGCCGCCGGACCGACCTGCACGACTGGTGGCACCAGCTCGACGACCTGCGCGAGCGGTACCCGCTCGGCTACGACGAGCCGGCCGACGGCACCCTCTCCCCGCAGTACGTGATCAAGCGGCTGGGCGAGATCGTCGGCCCGGACGCGATCTACGTGGCCGGGGTCGGCCAGCACCAGATGTGGGCCAGCCAGTTCATCTCGTACGAGAAGCCCGGCACCTGGCTCAACTCCGGCGGCCTCGGCACCATGGGGTACGCCGTCCCGGCGGCGATGGGCGCGAAGGCCGGCCGGCCGGACACGGTGGTGTGGGCCGTGGACGGCGACGGCTGTTTCCAGATGACCAACCAGGAGCTGGCCACCTGCGCGTTGGAGGGCATCCCGGTCAAGATCGCGGTGATCAACAACGGCAACCTGGGCATGGTCCGGCAGTGGCAGACCCTGTTCTACGAGGGGCGCTACTCCAACACCGAGCTGGGCACCCACAAGCACCGCATCCCGGACTTCGTCAAGCTGGCCGAGGCGCTCGGCTGTGTCGGCCTACGCTGCGAGAACGCCGCGGACGTCGACAAGACGATCGAGGCGGCGATGGCGATCACCGACGCACCGGTCGTGATCGACTTCACGGTCGGCAAGGACGCGATGGTCTGGCCGATGGTGGCCGCCGGCACCAGCAACGACGAGATCATGTTCGCCCGGGGCGTCCGCCCGGCGTTCGACGAGGACGACATCTGAGATGAGTGCCCGATTCCCCGGGACCGTGCGCTGGCACGGCCCGACCGAGCGAAGCGAGACGGTGGCATGACCCTGCACACCCTGTCCGTGCTGGTGGAGAACAAGCCGGGTGTCCTGGCCCGGGTCTCCGGCCTGTTCTCCCGGCGCGGCTTCAACATCGACAGCCTGGCCGTCGGCGAGACCGAGAACCCCGACGTCTCCCGGATCACCATCGTGGTCAACGCCGACTCGTCGCCGTTGGAGCAGGTCACCAAGCAGCTCAACAAGCTGGTCAACGTACTGAAGATCGTTGAACTGGACCCGCAGGTCTCGGTGGCGCGGGAGCTGCTGCTGGTCAAGGTCCGCGCGGACCGCACCGCCCGCGCGCAGGTGCTGGAGACGGTCGCCCTGTTCCGGGCCCGGGTGGTCGACGTCGCGCCGGACACCCTCACCGTCGAGGCCACCGGCACCCCCGACAAGCTCGACGCGCTGCTGCGCGACCTGGAGCCGTTCGGGATCAAGGAGATGGTCCAGTCCGGCACGGTGGCGATCGGGCGCGGCTCGCGGTCGATCACCGCCGGCCCCGCGCTGCGCGCCGCCTGACCGCGCCGCCCGCCCGCCACCGCACACAGTCCACGACGGTCGACGAGACCGCCGTACGAAAGGGAAGTCAATGAGCGTTGAGGTGTACTACGACGACGACGCCGACCTGGGCCTGATCCAGGGCCGCAAGGTCGCCGTGATCGGGTACGGCAGCCAGGGCCACGCCCACGCGCTGTCGCTGCGCGACTCCGGTGTCGACGTGGTGATCGGCCTGCCGGCGGGCTCCAAGAGCCGGCCCAAGGCCGAGGAGCAGGGCCTGCGGGTGCTCACCCCGGCCGAGGCGGCGGCCGAGGCCGACGTGATCATGATCCTGGCGCCGGACACCGCCCAGCGGACCATCTACGCCGAGTCGATCGCCCCCAACCTCGCCCCCGGCAAGGCCATCTTCTTCGGGCACGGCTTCAACATCCGGTACGGCCTGATCACCCCGCCGGCCGACGTGGACGTGGCGATGGTCGCCCCGAAGGGCCCCGGCCACCTGGTCCGCCGCCAGTACGTCGACGGCAAGGGCGTGCCCTGCCTGGTCGCCGTCGAGCAGGACGCCAGCGGCAACGCCTTCCCGCTCGCCCTGGCGTACGCCAAGGGCATCGGCGGCACCCGGGCCGGCGCGATCAAGACCACCTTCACCGAGGAGACCGAGACCGACCTCTTCGGCGAGCAGGCGGTGCTCTGCGGTGGCGCGGCGGCCCTGGTGCAGACCGGGTTCGAGGTGCTCACCGAGGCCGGCTACGCCCCCGAGGTGGCCTACTTCGAGTGCCTGCACGAGCTGAAGCTCATCGTCGACCTGATGTACGAGGGCGGCATCGCCCGGATGCGCTACAGCATCTCCGACACCGCCGAGTACGGCGACCTGTCCCGGGGCCCGCGCGTGGTCGACTCGCGGGTCAAGGAGGAGATGCGCAAGATCCTCGGTGAGATCCAGTCCGGCGAGTTCGCCCGCGAGTGGGTGGCCGAGGACGAGGCGGGCCGGCCGAACTTCGCCAAGTGGCGGGCCGAGGGCGCGGCGCACCCGATCGAGGAGACCGGGCAGAAGCTGCGCTCGATGATGAGCTGGGTGGACCGCCCGCTCACCGAGACCGCCTGACCTGGTGACGTGAAGCGGTATGACTGGCTGGCATATCTATGCCGGCCAGTCATACCGCTTTCTGCGTGAACACATCCCTCGGCGAGCCGGGCCGGGCCGTCGGCCGCCGCCGGAACCCGCTGCGGCGTCACCCGCCCCGCCGGTCGCCGTCGCGGTCCGCGCTGGCCAGTTCACCAGGCGGGACGGGGTGATCGATGCCTCATCGGGCGCGATCGGCCCGCGCGCCGCGCTCCCGGGCCGGATGAACGGGGGATGACAGGCGTGCGACAACCCTGTGTGAGGGCCCTCACCCCGCAGACCGGGACCTGCCGGCCGGAGCGCCCCCTACGATCCTTGGTGAGGTGCGTGACCGGCACCTGACGGCCATGGCACGGATCGGCGCAGGGCGCATCGCGGCGCCCGGTCGCCCCGGCCGACCTAATACGACGTCTACGAGGACCGATGAATCCTGTCGTACTGATCGCCGAAGAACTCGCTCCCGCCGCCATCGAGGTGCTCGCGCACGACTTCGACGTGCGCCACGTCGACGGCACCGACCGCCCGGCCCTGCTCTCCGCGCTGGCGGAGGCCGACGCGGTGATCGTGCGCAGTGCCACGCAGATCGACGCCGAGGCGGTCTCCGCCGCGCCGCGCCTGAAGGTGGTCGCCCGGGCCGGCGTCGGGCTGGACAACGTCGAGGTTCCGGCCGCCACCGCGCGGGGCGTCATGGTCGTCAACGCCCCCACCTCCAACATCGTCTCCGCCGCCGAGCAGGCCGTCGCGCTGCTGCTCGCCGTCGCGCGCAACACCGCCAGCGCCAGCGCCGCGCTCAAGGCCGGCGAGTGGAAGCGGTCCAAGTACACCGGTGTCGAGTTGCAGGGCAAGACCGTCGGCGTGGTCGGCCTCGGCCGCATCGGGGTGCTGTTCGCCCAGCGCATCGCCGCCTTCGGCACCCGGCTGATCGCGTACGACCCCTACATCCAGCCGGCCCGTGCCGCCCAGCTCGGCGTCCGCCTGGTGGGGCTGGAGGAGCTGCTGCGGGAGGCCGACTTCATCTCGATCCACCTGCCGAAGACCCCGGAGACGGTCGGCCTGATCGGCGAGAAGGAGCTGGCGATCGTCAAGCCGGGCGTCCGGATCGTCAACGCCGCCCGGGGTGGCCTGGTCGACGAGCAGGCCCTGGCCGACGCGATCGCCGAGGGCCGGGTCGCCGGCGCCGGCGTCGACGTGTACGCCAAGGAGCCGTGCACCGCGTCGCCGCTGTTCGCCTTCGACAACGTGGTGGCCACCCCGCACCTGGGCGCGTCCACCCACGAGGCGCAGGACAAGGCCGGCCTGGCCGTGGCCAAGAGCGTCAAGCTGGCCCTCCAGGGCGAGTTCGTGCCGGACGCGGTGAACGTGCAGGCCGGCGGCGTCGTCGCGGAGGACGTCCGGCCGCTGCTGCCGCTGGCCGAGAAGCTGGGCCGGGCGTTCACCGCCGTGGCCGGCGGGGTGGCCGCCAGCGTCACCGTCGAGGTGCGCGGCGAGATCGTCAACCACGACGTGTCGGTGCTCAAGCTCGCCGCCACCAAGGGGCTGTTCAGCTCGGTGGTGGAGGAGCAGGTCACCTACGTCAACGCGCCGCACCTGGCCGCCGAGCGGGGCGTCGAGGTGACCCTCGCCACCCAGGCCGAGACGGTCGACCACCCGAACCTGGTCACCGTGCGGGGCGCGCTGCCCGACGGTCGTACGGTCAGCGTCTCCGGCACGGTCGCCCACACCGGCGCCCGCGACGTCATCAAGCTGACCGAGGTGGACGGGTTCGACGTGGAGATCGGCGCGGAGGGCATCCTGCTCTTCCTGCGCTACGCCGACCGGCCGGGCGTGGTCGGCACCGTCGGCACGCTGCTCGGCGAGGCCGGCATCAACATCGCCGCCATGCAGGTGGCCCGTCGGGAGGCCGGCGGCGAGACCCTGATGACCCTCACCGTCGACCAGGCGCTCGGGGCGGACCTGCTCACCTCGGCCGCCGACTCGATCGGGGCGACCGCCGCCAGCGCGGCCGACCTGCGCGACGAGTAGTCACACCCGCACGGTTGGAAACGGAGGGCCCGGCCGCACGGCCGGGCCCTCCGCCGTCCACACCCGACCGTCCCGGGTGGCAGCGTCAGCGGGCCAGGCGCGACGGCGGCGGGTAGACCGAACCGTCCTGCGGGTCGAAGAGCATCAGGTCGTACTCGCCGGCCAGCCGCTCGATGTCGAGCAGCACCTGGTCGTCGCAGGTCGGTACGAGGTTCAGCGCCACGTGGTCGGCCGCCGCGTGCAGCGGTGACACCTCCCAGGGGGTGCCCTGGTGGGCGGGCCGGTCGGGGTACGTGGCGGTGATGGCGCGGTAGAAGGCGACCACCCGGGGGTCGGGATACCGCTCGCCGTGCCGCCCCTCGTGGCACTGCCGCACCGCCGCCCGGACGTCCTCGGGCGTGGCTCCGTCGTGGAGGGCCCACACGCTCAGATCGAAACTCACGGCGGACAGCGTGCCATCACCCGGGGGCCGGAGCGACACTGACCCGCCGTGATCGCCGCGGGTGGTCGTGAGTGTACGGAGAAACACGGTCCGCTGTGGAGACTCTTGCGTCGAGTTGCGTCGATTCGCTAGCGTACCGGAGCGGTCATCGGGAAAGTTGGAAGTCGACCCGTCTTCGGGTGACGGGGCCGAGCGTCCGGCCGGCCGGTCCGCACCCCTCGAATGCGCGAGCCACGCGCACTCGTCGCTGACCGGCCCCCACGGTCGTTGCCGAGACCGTGGGGGCCGATCGCCGGCCCGTCGACCGCGCCACCCCGTGGACCCCCTCCACAGGTCGGCCGACGCGCCGCGACACCGCTCAGCGGCGTCGGTGGGCGAAGAGAGCCTGATAGGCCGAGTCGGCGCGGAACCATGACAGTCCCACCGGCCCGGCCGCGTACAACGCGGTCGCGTAGGCGTCGGCCACCGCCAGGTCCGGGCCGACCACGGTCGCGGCGACCAGCTGCCCGGCCGGTTCGCCGGTGTGCGGGTCGACCACGTGCCCCTGCCGGCCGCTGACCCCGGAGGTGCCCACCGCGCCGGCCGTCATCTCCAGCACCAGCGGGGCCCGCCGGCCGTCGGTCGGGTGGTGCACCGCCACCCGCCACGGTCCGCCGTGCGCGGCGTGTCCGCGTACCGTCAGGTCGGCGCCGGAGAGCACCGCGTAGTCGGTGATGCCGGCGGCGCGCAGCCGGGCCGCGGCCCGTTCCACCGCCCAGCCGTTGAGCAGGCCGCCGGGGTCGAAGCCGCCGGGGACGGCCCAGGCGTCGAACCAGCCGTCGGTGGCGGCCCGCATGGCCGCGCAGCGGTCGACCAGGTCGGTCAGCGGCGGGTACGACTCGGGGCTGATCTCGCCGCGCCGCAGCCGGGAGACCAGGCTCTCCGGCCGGTTCGGCCCGTAGGTGAGGTCGATCGCCCGCAGTTCGGCGACGGCGTCGCGCAGCGCGTCGCCGACCGCCCGCCGGCCCAGTTCCTCGGGGGCGTTGAGCAGGAGCGAGTATTCGGCGGTGCCGGTCCGGACGGAGTGTTGCACGGCGATCCGGCCGCCGGACGGGTCACCGGCGGAGTCGAGGCGGTGGCTGCGGGTGCCCAGGCGCAGGTCGGGACGGCGGCGGGAGAACGCCGTCTGGTCCACCCAGCGGGTGCGCGGTTGCTCGTCCAGTCGGCCTGGCCCCCGCTGCTGCTCGGTCCGCATCACGCTGCTCCTTCACCGACGGTGCCGCGGCGTCGCGGCCGGTCCGTCCCGGGCCCCCACGACCCGTCCTGCACCGACCCTAGGCAGTGGAGATGACCGCACCATGAATGCTGCCTGGGAGCCTGCTGAGCATTTCGCTCTCCCAGATGGTGGAAGGCGCGTACCGGGAGGCGGGACGGGGACGTACCGTTGCGCTCAGCGGACGAGGTGAGGAGCAGCAGGTGGCACGGATCGCGGTGGTGGCCGGGGACGGGATCGGACCCGAGGTGGTCGCGCAGGCCCTCAAGGTCCTCGACGCCGTGCTTCCCGGCGTCGAGGCCACGCAGTACGACCTCGGCGCGGCGCGGTACCACCGCACCGGCGAGGTGCTGCCCGACTCGGTGCTGAGCGAGCTGGCCGGCCACGACGCCATCCTGCTCGGCGCGGTCGGCGACCCCACCGTGCCGCCCGGCGTGCTGGAGCGTGGCCTGCTGCTGAAGCTGCGCTTCGCCTTCGACCAGTACGTCAACCTGCGCCCGTCCCGGCTCTGGCCGGGGGTGCCCGGCCCGCTGGCCAACGTCAAGCCGGGCGAGGTCGACCTGGTCGTCGTCCGGGAGGGCACCGAGGGGCTCTACGCGGGGGCCGGCGGCAGCCTGCACCGCGACACCCCGGCCGAGGTGGCCACCGAGGAGAGCCTGAACACCCGGCACGGGGTGGAACGGGTCATCCGGGACGCCTTCGCCCGCGCGGGCCGCCGCGAGCGCCGCAAGGTCACCCTGGTGCACAAGACCAACGTGCTGACCCACGCCGGCTCGCTGTGGGCCCGTGCCTTCGCGGCCGTCGCCGCCGAGCACCCCGACGTCGCCACCGAGTACCAGCACGTCGACGCCGCCGCCATGTTCCTGGTCACCCAGCCCCAGCGGTACGACGTGGTGGTCACCGACAACCTGTTCGGCGACATCCTCACCGACATCGCCGCCGCGGTCACCGGGGGGATCGGGCTGGCCGCCAGCGGCTGCATCAACCCGACCGGGGCGTACCCGTCGATGTTCGAGCCGGTGCACGGCTCCGCGCCGGACATCGCCGGCAAGGGGGTCGCCGACCCGGTGGCCGCGGTGCTCTCCGCCGCGCTCCTGCTCGACCAGCTCGGCCACGCCGACGCCGCCGCCCGGGTGACCGGCGCGGTCGCCGCCGAGCTGGCCGGCCGGACCCCGGGTGTGGCGTTGCGCACCGACGAGGTGGGGGACCGGCTCGCCGCGCAGGCGGTGTCCTGACCCTCACGGGAAGTGGAGCTATCCACTGAACGACCGTTCGGGGTAGGTTTCTGGAACGTCAGCCCGGTGCGTGGTTCCCGCGTGCCGTCGATCCGCAGGGAGGTCAGCGCGATGAGCGGTGGTGACATGCTCGATTTCGAGATCCGTCCGAATCCCGCGCCGGTATCCGCCGCCGAGCGGGCCGCCCTGTTGGTCGACCCCGGCTTCGGCCGGGTCTTCACCGACCACATGGTGACCATCCGGTACGCCGACGGCAAGGGCTGGTACGACCCCCGGGTCGAGGCCCGCGCGCCGATCCCGATGGACCCGGCCAGCGCCGTCCTGCACTACGCGCAGGAGATCTTCGAGGGGCTGAAGGCGTACCGCAGGGCCGACGGCTCGGTGACCATGTTCCGGCCGGAGGCCAACGCCGCCCGGTTCATCGCCTCCGCCCGGCGGCTGGCCATGCCGGAACTACCGGCGGAGCTGTTCGTCGAGTCGCTGCGCAAGCTGGTCGAGATCGACCGGGACTGGATCCCCGACGCCGCCGACGCCAGCCTCTACCTGCGGCCGTTCATGTTCGCCAGCGAGGTCTTCCTCGGCGTCCGCCCGTCCCGCGAGTACCTCTACTGCGTGATCGCCTCGCCGGCCGGCGCGTACTTCGCCGGTGGGGTGAAGCCGGTCACCGTCTGGGTCTCCCCGGACTACACCCGGGCGGCCCCCGGGGGCACCGGGGCGGCCAAGTGCGGCGGCAACTACGCGGCGTCGCTGTCGGCCCAGGCCGAGGCGATCGAGGCCGGCTGCGACCAGGTGGTATTCCTCGACGCGGTCGAGCGCCGCTACGTCGAGGAGCTGGGCGGCATGAACGTGTTCTTCGTCTACGACGACGACACCCTGGTCACCCCGCCGCTGACCGGCACCATCCTGCCCGGCATCACCCGGGACGCGCTGCTCGCCCTGGCCGCCGCCTCCGGGCACCGGGTCGTCGAGCGTCCGGTCAGCTTCGCCGAGTGGCAGGCCGACGCCGAGAGCGGCCGGCTGCGCGAGGTCTTCGCCTGCGGCACCGCCGCGGTGATCACCCCGATCGCCCGGGTGCGGCACCCCGGCGGCGAGTTCGTGATCGGCGGCGGTGAGCCGGGCCGGTCCACCGCGGCGCTGCGGGAGCAGCTGGTGGCGGTCCAGCGGGGCGAGGCGCCCGACCCGCACGGCTGGGTCACGCACATCCGCTGACCGCCCCCGCCGCTCTCCCGCCCGTACCTCGCCGGCTCTCCCGCCTGTTTCCCGCTGGCTGGGGCCGGTGGGCCCCCCGACGGTCGGCTGCCCGCGCCCGGCGTCGGCGAGCTGCTTCGGGCAGCGCGCTGAGGCACTCCTCGGCCGGGCAGGTAGTCAGGTCTGTGCGTCCTTTCGACCTGGTGTCGTGGACGAATCAGCCCAGGTGTCCGCTCGGCCCGCACCAAACGGGCGGGCCGGCGGCGACAGCCGGTAGGGAAGCCTCCACCTGTGTCGACCCGCCCTGCCGGCGGCGATGTTCAGGGTTGGCGGGGCGGGCCGGTAGAGCGGCGCGGGTGTATGCGGGGCGCGTCGGCGAAGCGGGCGGGCACGGACGTGGTCGACCGCCCGTCGGCGGTGCGGTCACTGCGGCGCGGGCGGCTCCAGCAGGTGGTCGCGCAGGGCGGCGAGCTGGGCGTCGGTGACGCCGGCGTGCCGCAGGTAGTCCTCGACCGAGCCGTGCCGCTGGCGCAGCTCGGCGAGGAAGAGCGACATCGCCTCGACGGGGGAGCCCAGGAAGGGGGCGGGCGGCGCCTCGGCGTCCGGCATGGCCTCCGCCAGCCAGGCGCTGAACTGCCGGGACGCCTCGGTGCTCAGCGCGTAGTCCGCGGCGATCTGCTCGTCGTCGACGCCGAGCACGGACAGGGTCAGCGCGCAGACGATGCCGGTGCGGTCCTTGCCGGCGACGCAGTGCACCAGGACGGGCGCGTTGGCGCTGTCGGCGATCAGCCCGACCGCCTCGGCCAGCCCGGCGGTGCCGGTCTCGGCGAGGTCGGCGTACCGGTCGGCGAGGTAGCGGGCCAGGCTGGAGTCCGGCTCGTGGCGGCTCAGCGCCCAGTCGGCGTGCTCGGGGTGGACGTGCCGGTAGGTCAGGCCGTCGAGGTCGGGCACCCGGCCGTCCCGGTCGACCTCGGTCGGGCGGCGCAGGTCGATCACCGTTCGGATGCCGAGCGCGCGGAACGCCTCCCGGTCGGTGCCGTCGATGCGGTGCGGGGAGTCCGAGCGGTAGAGCCGGCCCCAGCGGACGGTGTGACCGTCGTGGCCGGGATAGCCGCCGACGTCGCGGAAGTTGAACATCGCGGAGAACGGGATACGGCGGCTGTTCTCGGTGGGGTCCACCCGGACACGGTAACGGCCGGCGGGGCGTGCACGCCGCCCCGCCGGCCGTACCGTCGATCGATTGCCGTGCCTGCCGGCTACCGGGCGGTACCGGGCGGCAGGTTGCCGTAGGTGTCGTCGTAGTAGCCGCCCAGCTTGTCGCGGAAGGCCGCGTCGCTGTGGCTGTTCTCGTCGTACTCGGGAGCGGCCTTGATCTGGTCCCTGGTGCGGTCGACGTGGACCTTCCGGTCGTCGTGGTCGACCTGGTTGACGGTGCCGGCCGGGAGCATCACCTTCTTGCCGAAGATCCACGGCCCGGTGTCGACGACGAGGTAGCTGCCGCCGACCTCGTGGCTCGCCTCGTCGATCCTGCCGATGCCGCCGTCGGTCGCCTCGACCCGGTAGCCGACCAGGTCCGCGTCGGCCACCCCGGCCTCGTCCCGGTAGGTCCACGGGTCGAACGCCCCGCCGGGAGCGCCGCCGGGGATCGCGCCCTGACCGTCGTCGACCATCGGGTCGGTGACGCCGTGTGTGCTGTGCGGGTCGAGCCTGTCCATCGGAACCCCTGCCTCGACTGTCGTCGTCGTTGTCGGAGATGAGCGCCTCGTGTCCGTAATCCGGGCTACCCCCGGGGAGACGTCGCACACACCGTGTCCCGGGATGTGGATTCTGTCTCCCAGATCCGGGAGGGAGTGGCAGAGTGGCGACCGTGACCAGCTCCGCCCGCATTATTGGCAGCTAGCGCGCCGGCCTCCCCTCTGCCGAGCGCGCAGACCTCCCGCATCCGCGGGGGGTCTTTTTGTTGCTCCCCCACGTTCCGAGGAAGGGACTCTCGATGACGTTCCAGGTCTACGACACCACGCTGCGCGACGGCGCCCAGCGCGAGGGGCTCAGCTACTCGGTGATCGACAAGCTGGCGGTGGCCCGCCTGCTCGACGAGTTCGGCGTCGGTTTCATCGAGGGCGGGTGGCCGGGCGCCGTACCGAAGGACACCGAGTTCTTCCGCCGCGCCCGCACCGAGCTGGAGCTGCGGCACGCCCTGCTGGTCGCGTTCGGGGCCACCCGCAAGGCCGGGGTCGCCGTCGCCGACGACCCGCAGGTGCGCGCGCTGCTCGACGCGCAGACCCCGGCCGTCGCGCTGGTCGCCAAGGCCGACATCCGGCACGTCGAACGTGCGCTGCGCACCACCGGCGCGGAGAACCTGGCGATGGTCCGGGACACGGTCGCCCACCTGGTCGCGCAGGGGCGACGGGTCTTCGTTGACGGCGAGCACTTCTTCGACGGGTTCCGGCACGACCCGGCGTACACCGCCTCGGTGGTCGAGACCGCGCTCGCCGCGGGGGCCGAGCGGTTCGTGCTCTGCGACACCAACGGGGGGATGCTGCCGTCCCGGGTGACCGCCGCGATCGCCGACCTGACCGCCCGGACCGGGATCGCCCCGGAACTGTTCGGCATGCACGCCCAGAACGACACCGCCTGCGCGGTGGCCAACACGATCGCCGCCGTCGAGGCCGGGGTGCGGCACGTGCAGGGCACCGCCAACGGGTACGGCGAGCGCCCCGGCAACGCCGACCTCTTCGCCGTCGTGGCGAACCTCCAGCTCAAGCTCGGGCTGCCCGTCCTGCCGGACGGCTGCCTGGAACAGATGGTGCGGGTCTCGCACGCCATCGCCGAGATCGCCAACATCGCCCCCGACACCCACCAGGCGTACGCCGGGGCCGCCGCCTTCGCCCACAAGGCGGGGCTGCACGCGAGCGCGATCAAGGTCGACCCGTTGCTCTACAACCACGTGGACCCGTCGGTGGTGGGCAACGACATGCGGATCCTGGTGACCGAGATGGCCGGCCGGGCCAGCATCGAGCTGAAGAGCCGCGAGCTGGGTCTGGACCTGGCCGGCCATCCGGACGCCGTGTCGAAGGTGACCGCCCGGGTCAAGGAGCTGGAGGCGGGCGGCTGGTCGTTCGAGGCCGCCGACGCCTCGTTCGAGCTGCTGGTCCGCTCCGAACTGCCGGACGCCGCCCCGGTGCGGCCGTTCGCGCTGGAGTCGTACCGGGTGCTGGTGGAGCACCGGGAGGACGGGGAGGTGGTCTCCGAGGCCACCGTGAAGATCCGGGTACGCGGCGAGCGGGTGATCGCCACCGCCGAGGGCAACGGCCCGGTCAACGCCCTGGACGAGGCGCTGCGGGTCGGCCTGTCCCGGCACTACCCGGAGCTGCGCGACTTCGAGCTGGCCGACTACAAGGTGCGCATCCTGGAGGGCACCCACGGCACCGGCGCGGTGACCCGGGTGCTGGTGGAGACCGCCGACGGCACCGGCCGGGACTGGACCACCGTGGGTGTGCACCCCAACGTGGTGGAGGCGTCCTGGCACGCCCTGGTCGACGCCCTCACCTACGGCCTCGACCGCGCGGCGGTGTGAGCTGACCCTCCGGCGTCAGGGGGCGGGCAGGCGCAGGGTGGCCAGCACGGCGCGGTGGTCGGTGGCGGGCACCCGGTGGACGGTGACCGCATGGACGGCGATCCGGCGGTCGACCAGGACGTGGTCGATGGTGACCGGGGGGATCGGGTCGCCGTCGTACGGGCCCCACGTGCCCACCAGCCCGGCCCCGGCGGCGTCGGCGGCGTCGACGTAGCCGCTGGCCAGCAGCGCACGCAGCGGGGAGTGGTCGAGGGTGGCGTTGAAGTCGCCGGCGAGGATGCCGAGCTGACCGTCCGGGGTGGCGCGCGGCTGGCCCGCCAGGTCGGTGCGCCACTCGCCGACCACCCCGACCGACCAGGGTGCCGCCGGGTGGGCCGACTCCACCCGTAGCGGCGGTGCGCCGGGCACCGCCACCGTCGCGTACGCCTGGGTGAACGCGAACCCCGCGTTGCGCCGGAAGCCGCCGTCGGAGAGGGGAAACCGGGCGTAGAGCCCGGAGCCGGTGGTGCCCACCTCGGGGTTGAGCTGGCGGTGAAGGAGCAGGTCGGCCAGGCCGGCCCGGTCGAGGGCGTCCCGCGCCGCCGGGGTGAACTCCTGCACGGTGAGCACGTCCACCTCGTGCCGGCGGACCAGCTCGACCAGGGTGGCCGCGTCGGCGTCGCCCGCGAGCAGGTTGGCGGTGAGCACCCGCAGTTCCGGCCCCCGGGCCGCCGGCTGCCGGTCGGGCAGCGCGCGGGGCGCCACCGCGCCGAGGAGGGCCAGCGCCGCCACCGCCGCGGCCACCGCCGGCCACCGGCACCGTAGGGCGAGGGTCAGCGTCAGGGCCAGCAGGCTCCATCCCGCCACGTACGGGGTGAAGGCGAGCGCCTGCACGAGCGGTCCCCGGTCGAACCCGACGAGGCGGACCACCGCCCAGGCGAGGCCGGGTGCCACCGCCAGCCAGCAGATCAGCGGGACGGCGGGACGTCGGGTGGTGGCCGGCACCGGGGTCGTCAGCACGGCGGCCAGCCTAGTGGCCGATGCTGTTTCCGTCGGGCGCGGAGCCGGTCCGCGAATGGCCGAGAGTTCACGTTTCGCAATTTTCAACATCGTTTTCAAGATGGCAAAACGGGTTGGTCGGCTATTGACGCTCCGCTTTTGGCGGTGCTACGTTCCTCCTCGTTGAGGTGCCGCAACAGAGCGTAGTTTTCCCAGCTCAGGCCGGTTGGAAGCGTTCCTTCTTCACTATTTCCGGCGCGGGTGGAAGGCTTTCCGTCCACGTCAATTCCGGCTCGATCACACCAGCTCTATCCGGCTCGCCGTACGGTGGGCCGGCCGTATCGCCACGGTCACAAAAGGGAGACCTGTCATGGCCACATTCTTCAGGCGTAAGGCGGCGGCGGTGACGCTCGGCGTCCTGGCGCTCACCCTGGCCGGCGGCGGGATCGCCGTCGCCCAGCCGGCGACCAAGGCTTCGGCCGAGGTAGCCCAGCCCGGGGCTCAGCAGGCCGGCGTCGCCGGTCAGCCGTCCGTAACGGCGGCCGAAGCCCAGCAGGCCCGCGCGGCGCTGAAGGCTTCGCTCGCCCCGCCGGCCGCGGGTTCGGTCGCCTGGGCGGTCGTCACCAGCGGCGGCACCCTGCTCCAGCACTCGGCGAACGTCGTCTCGGCGACCAAGTACGGCACCGGCCAGTACCAGGTGCTGCTCGACTACAGCGTGGTCGGGAAGGCGTTCCAGGCCACCATCGGCACCAACGACCAGTTCAACGTGCCGCCGCCCGGCGAGATCTCGGTCGCCCCGCGCAACCAGACACCGAACGGCGTCTTCATCCAGACGTACAGCTCCGGCGGATCGGCGTCGAACAAGCCGTTCCACCTGTTCGTCGCCAACTGAGGCGCGGACCCGTCGGCGGTGCCGGCCCCCACCGGGGGTCGGCACCGTCTGTTGTGGACCACCACCCGTTCCGGCGCGGATGTCGCGTCGACGTACCGGTTCCGCCGCCGCACGGCGTTGCCGCCCGGACGGGCAGGTCGTCCCGATCCGGGTGGGAATGGTGCGGCCAGGGTACGAAATTCCGACGTTTGCCGGCCGGTGACCCCGGGAAGCAAGCACCGTGACGGACATCTCGGACACCCTGGCCAGCCTGCCCCGCCCGGTCGATGCCGACGCGGCGGGCGCCGAGTTGGAACAGACCCTCTTCGAGGTCAAACGCGTGATCGTCGGGCAGGACCGACTCGTCGAACGGCTACTCACCGCGCTGATCGCCGACGGCCACTGCCTCCTGGAGGGGGTGCCCGGCGTAGCCAAGACGCTGGCCGCGCAGACCCTCGCCACCGTCGTCGGCGGCACCTTCACCCGCATCCAGTTCACCCCCGACCTGGTCCCCTCCGACATCGTCGGCACCCGGATCTACCGGGCCTCGACCGAGAACTTCGACGTCGAACTGGGCCCGATCATGGCCAACCTGGTGCTCGCCGACGAGATCAACCGGGCCCCGGCCAAGGTGCAGTCCGCGCTGCTGGAGGCGATGGCCGAACGGCAGGTCACCATCGGCGGGCGGAGCTGGCCGGTGCCGGAGCCGTTCCTGGTGCTGGCCACCCAGAACCCGATCGAGTCCGAGGGGGTCTACCAACTCCCCGAGGCGCAGCGGGACCGCTTCCTCATGAAGATCGTCGTCGACTATCCGAGCGACGCCGACGAACTGGCCATCCTCTACCGGATGAGCAGCGACCGCCCCCGCCCCCGCCAGGTGCTCGACCCGGTCCGACTGCGCGACTACCAGCGTCGGGCCGCCCAGGTCTTCGTGCACCACGCGCTCGCCGAGTACGTGGTCCGGCTGATCCTCGCCACCCGCGACCCGGGCCGCTTCGGGCTGCCGGAGATCGCCCCGATGCTGGCGTACGGGGCGAGCCCCCGGGCCACCCTCGGCCTGGTCGCCGCCGCCCGCGCCCAGGCGCTGCTGCGGGGCCGCGAGTACGTGCTCCCCGACGACGTCCGCGAACTCGCGGTCGACGTGCTCGCCCACCGGCTGGTGCTCTCGTTCGACGCGGTCGCCGACGGGGTCAGCGCCGAGGCGGTGGTGCACCGGCTGGTCCAGGCGGTGCCGCCCCCGGTGCTCGCCACCGGCCACCCCGAGTACACGCCCGACCTGGCGGCGGCGTGAGCGCCCCGACCGCCCCGGCCGGCCCGACCCTTGCCGACCTCGCCCCCGAACGGCGGCTGCGCCGCCTCGAACTGACCGTCACCCGCCGGCTGGACGGGCTGCTCCACGGTCAACTGCGCGGCCTGCTGCCCGGCCCCGGCAGCGAGATCGCCGGCAGCCGCGAGTACCGCCCCGGCGAGGACGAGGTACGCCGGATGGACTGGGCGGTCACCGCCCGCACCACCGTCCCGCACGTCCGCGAGGTCGACGCCGACCGGGAGCTGACCACCTGGCTGCTGGTCGACGCCAGCCCCAGCATGGAGTACGGCACCGCCGAGCTGGACAAGCGGGAACTGTCCGTGGCCGCCGTCGCCGCGGTCGGCTTCCTCACCGCCGGCACCGGCAACCGGCTCGGCGCGCAGGTGCTCGGCCGCGACGGGCTGCGCCGGTTCCCGGCCCGCTGCGGGCGTACCCACCTGCTGAGCCTGCTCCGCGCGTTGCTGCACGCCCCCCGGGTGGACGACCCGGCACCGGCCACCCCGCCGGTCGGCCCCGACCTGACCGCCGCGCTCGCGGCGGTGCAGCGGGTCGCCGTCCGGCGTGGGCTGGTGGTGGTGGTCTCCGACTTCCTCGACGGGCTGCCCGACGACCACGACGCCCCCACCCCGTGGGAGCCGGCGCTGCGCCGCCTCGCCGCCCGCCACCAGGTGCTCGCGGTCGAGGTGACCGACCCGCGTGAGCTGGAGCTGCCGGACGTCGGCCTGATCACCCTGGTCGACCCGGAGAGCGGTCGGCGGCGCGAGGTGTGGACCGGCGACCCGGGGCTGCGCCGCCGCTACGCCAGCGCCGCCGCCGCGCAACGCGCCCAGGTGGCCCGCGCGCTGCGCCGCAGCGGGGCCGACCACCTGGCGTTGCGGACCGACCGGGACTGGACCGCCGACATCGTGCGGCACGTGCACGCCCAGCGTCGGCTGGCGGCGTCCGCCGCGCCCCGGGGAGGTGCCGCGTGAACTGGCAGTCACCCGCCCGGCTCCTGCTGCTGCTCGGGGTGGCCGCGCTGGCCGCCGGCTACCTGCTGGCGCAGCGGCGACGCAGCCGGTACGCGGTCCGCTTCACCAACCTGCGGCTGCTCGACCGGGTCGCCCCGCAGCGGCCCGCCTGGCGGCGGCACGTGCCGGCCGGCCTGTTCCTGGCCATGCTGGCGCTGCTGGTGGTCGGCTTCGCCCGGCCCACCGCCGAGGTACGGGTGCCCCGCGAGCGGGCCACCGTGATGGTCGCCGTGGACGTCTCCACGTCGATGCTCGCCACCGACGTGGAGCCGGACCGGTTGGCCGCCGCCAAGGAGGCCGCCCGGACCTTCGTCGACGGGCTGCCCGACGAGTTCAACGTGGGGCTGGTCGCGTTCGCCGGCAGCGCGGCGGTGCTGGTGCCGCCGAGCACCGACCGGGGCGCCCTGCACGACGGGATCGACCGGCTCGCCGAGGGGATCACCGGGGTACAGGGCACCGCCATCGGCGAGGCGATCAGCGCCTGTCTCGGCGCGGTGAAGAGCCTCGACGGGAAGGCGGCCAAGCAACCACCGCCGGCCCGGGTCGTCCTGCTCTCCGACGGGGCGAACACCTCCGGCGCCGACCCGATGGAAGCGGCCGCGGCGGCCGTCGCGGCGAAGGTGCCGGTGCACACCATCTCGTTCGGCACCCCGGGCGGGTTCGTCGACCGGGGTGGCCGGCCGATCCAGGTGCCGGTCGACGGGCAGACCCTGCGGGCGGTCGCCGACCAGACCGGGGGCGGCTTCCACGAGGCGGGCAGCAGCGCCGAACTACGCGACGTCTACGAGGACATCGGCTCCTCCGTCGGCTACCGCAAGGAACGTCAGGACATCTCCGCCCGGTTCATCGGGCTCGGGCTGGTCTTCGCCATGGGGGCGGCGGCCGGGTCGATGCGCTGGTTCTCCCGCCTGCCCTGAGCGGGACCGTGCTGGCCCACCTGCCCCTGATCCGTCGCAGCGCACAGTGAGGAGCGGACGTATGGCAGTACCGACCGGCCTGGGGGAGCCCCGGGGCCCCTGGTTCCTCTCACCCGACCTGGGGCCGGACGGCCGGCCCCGGTGGGACGTACCGTCGCCGGGGGAGGACCCGTCCCGGCGGCGCTGGCGCGGGCGGTTGTGGACCGTCGTGGCGGTGGTCGCCCTGTCCACCGTCTCCGGCGCGGCGGCCGGCGGCTGGGTGGCCGGCCAGGACGGCGCGGGCCCGACGGCGGCCTCCGCCGCCCCGGTCCCGGCGGAACTGGTCACCGCCGCCCAGAAGACCGTCCCGGGGGTGGTGTCCGTGCTGGTCGGCGGCGGCACCGCCGGGCAGTCGGCGACCGGCTCCGGCTTCGCCATCGACAACGAGCAGCACATCGTCACCAACGACCACATCCTGGCCCGGGGCGGCGGTGGCGCGGTGACCGTGGAGATGCCCGACGGCCGCCGGTACGCCGCCGAGGTGGTCGGCCGGGAGCCCGGCAGCGACCTGGCCGTGCTGAAGGTCCCGTCGGCCGCCGGGTTGGCCCCGTTGCCGCTGGCCAAGCCCCGGTCCACCCGGGTCGGCGAACCGGTGCTCGCGGTCGGTTCGCCGCTCGGCCTGGCCGGCACGGTGACCGCCGGTATCGTCAGCGCCCTCAACCGGCAGGTACGGCTGGGCACCAACCGGCGCAGCGCGGTGCAGACCGACGCGTCGATCAACCCGGGCAATTCGGGCGGCCCGCTGGTCAACGCCCGGGGCGAGGTGGTCGGGGTGAACACGGCGATCGCCACCATCGACGGCAGCGGGTCGATCGGCATCGGCTTCGCCATCCCCATCGACCAGGTGCAACAGACCGCCGACACCATCATCGGCAAGGGCGGCTGAGCCCGTGCCGTCCGACAACGGCGGCTGTGACCAGGTAAAACTTACAGATGTCGAGGTCAGGGCCATCAGCCTATAGAAATATGGCGCTAAGTATGGATACTGGCGTGGGTGGAGCTACCTCTCATCGCATTGCTGCTGGTGGTGGGCCTCGTCGTCGGCTGGGGAGTCGGCGCGCAGTACGCCCGCGCCCGCCGTGGCTGGACCGACTACCGGGCCGCCAAGCGGGCCGTCCCCGGTGCCCGCCGGGCCGCCCTCGTGCTGGTCCGGGCGGTCTTCACCAAGGTCGGGGTGATCGCGCTGCTGCTGTTCGGGGCGGTCGCCTACGCCGCCGTCGGACCGGACCACGACCGGGCCGAACCGGCCCCCGGCCCCGCACCCTCGGCGACCGTGACGCCCACCGGCGGCCGGGGGCGCTAACCTCGCCGGATGGACGACGGACTGCGGGTGACCGACCGGTGGACCGTGCCCGCCGCCGAGCTGCGGGAACGCTTCTCCCGCTCGTCCGGGCCGGGCGGGCAGGGCGTGAACACCACCGACTCCCGGGTCGAGCTGAGCTTCGACGTGGCGGGCACCGCCAGCCTGCCCCCGGCGCTGCGCGAGCGGGTGCTGCAACGGCTCGCCGGCCGGCTCGTCGACGGGGTACTCACCATCGCCGCCAGCGAGCACCGCGCGCAACTGGCCAACCGGGAGGCGGCCCGGGAACGGCTGGTCGCCCTGCTGCGCGAGGCCGTCGCCCCGCCCCCGCCGCCCCGGCGTCCCACCCGGCCCTCCCGGGGCGCCAAGGAACGCCGGCTGGCCGACAAGAAGCGCCAGTCCCAGCGCAAACGGGACCGCCGCGCCGACGGCGACTGACCCGCCCGGGCCGGTGCGGTGGCGGAAAACCCGGGCCGGGGCGGGCCGGCGCTGCCTAGGCTGGCGGGCATGTCCACCGACACCCTGGTCACCCTCGCCGGCACCACCGCGCTCGCCTGCGCCCCCGACGGGCCGCGGATCTGCGGCGGCGACGACGCCACCGACGTGATCGGCGCGGCACTGGGCCACGGGGTCGACCTGGTGGTGCTGCCGGTACGCCGGCTCGCCGTCGAGTTCTTCACGCTGCGTACCGGGGTGGCGGGCGCGGTGGTGCAGAAGTTCGTCAACTACCGGCTGCGGCTGGCCGTGGTCGGTGACATCTCCGGGCACGTCGGGCGGAGCACCGCCCTGCGTGACTTCGTCGTCGAGGCCAACCGGGGCGGCCAGCTCTGGTTCGTCGACACCATGGCCGAGCTGGAGGAGCGGCTGCGTGTCGAAGCGCTTCGCCAGGATGCGGGAGGGCGTTGAGTCGGGGCGGCCGGTCTGGTGGGATGTCCGTGGGAGCAACCGGGCCGTCACCGACCGCACGTCGTCACGTGACAGGAGTCCCCTCACCATGCTCCGAAGGCCGTTCCTCTCCGCCCTGCTCGCCGCGTTCGCGGCCGTCCCCCTCACCCTGCTCGTCGGGCTGGTCGCCACCCCGGCGGCCCACCCCGCCGCCGCCACCCCGGTACGCGTCATGCCGCTCGGCGACTCGATCACCGGCTCGCCCGGCTGCTGGCGTTCCCTGTTGTGGAACCGCCTCCAGTCCACCGGCCACACCGACGTCGACTTCGTGGGCACCCTCGGCCCGCAGGGGTGCGGGCAGCCGTACGACGGGGACAACGAGGGCCACGGCGGTTACCTGGTGACGAACGTCGCCAACCAGAACCTGCTGCCCGGCTGGCTCGCCGCGACCCGCCCCGACGTCGTGCTCATGCACTTCGGCACCAACGACGTGTGGAGCAACATCGCCCCGGCCACCATCCTCGCCGCGTACTCGAAGCTGGTGGACCAGATGCGGGCCAGCAACCCGGCGATGCGGATCATCGTCGCCAAGATCATCCCAATGGCCCCGTCGAGCTGCGCCGAGTGCGGGCAGCGGGCGGTGGCCCTGAACGCCGTGATCGACGGCTGGGCGGCGGGGAAGACCACCGCCGCGTCGCCGATCGTCGTGGTCGACCAGTGGACCGGGTTCAGCACCACCACCGACACCTACGACGGGGTGCACCCCAACGCGGCCGGTGACCAGAAGATGTCCGACAGGTGGTACCCGGCGCTGGTGGCCGCCCTCGGCGGGGTCACCCCGACGCCCAGCCCCACCGGCACGCCCAGCCCCACCATCTCGCCCAGCCCGACGGTCAGCCCCACGGTCCGGCCCACCGGGTCACCGACGGTCGACCCGCCGACCACCTCGCCGCCGCCGGCCGGGGTGGCCTGCACCGCCAGCTACCGGATCACCAACCAGTGGCAGGGCGGGCACCAGGGCGAGGTGACCGTCCGCAGCACCGGCACCGCGCGGACCACCGGCTGGCGGGTCACCTTCACCCTGCCCGCCGGGCAGCAGATCACCCAGACCTGGAACGCCGACCTGACCCAGACCGGCAGCGCGGTCACCGCCCGCAACGTCAGCTGGAACGGCGCGCTCGCCCCGGCCGCCGAGGCCACCTTCGGGTTCCTCGGCACCAACACCGGCACCGCCACCGCCCCCACGGCGACCTGCACCGCCAGTTGATCCGACGAGGGTCCGGGCCCCGGCCCGGACCCTCACCCGGGTCAGCCGGCAGCCGCCGTGGCGTGGTCCAGGGCGGTCAGCAGCCGGGCGCGCAGCACGGCGGCCCGCTCGGCGAAGCCGCGCTGCGCCGCCGCGTACTCGGCCCGGCCCTCGGCGGTCTCCACCCGCACCGGCGGGTAGCCGAGGGCGGCCAGATCGTAGGGGCTGGCCCGCATGTCCAGCGTCCGGATCTGCCGGGCCAGCGCGAAGCAGTCCGCCACCAGCTCCGCGGCGACCAGCGGGGAGAGCTTGTACGCCCACTTGTAGAGATCCATGTTGGCGTGCAGGCAACCCGGCTGCTCCAGCGCGTGCTGGGTGTCCCGGCTCGGCTGGAGCACGTTCAGCGGCCGGGCCGGCGCGGTGAAGAACCGGAACGCGTCGAAGTGGCTGCACCGCACGCCCCGCTCACGCACCACGGCGGCGGTGTCGTCCGGGCTGAGCCGCAGCGGCCAGGCGTTGTGCCGGACCTCCTCCTGGGTCTGCCGGTAGACCATCGCCCACTCGTGCATCCCGAAGCAGCCCAGGTGGGCCGGGCGGCCGGCGGTCGCGGCCAGCAGCTCCCCGATCCAGCCGATCGAGTCGGCGCGGCGTGCGCGTACCCGCCCGGTGTCGAGGGTGACCCCGGCGGGGTCGGCGCGGTAGTCCCGGCCGAACTCGGCCGGGTCCGCGTCGCGCAGCAGCACCCCCGCGCCCGGATGCCAACGGCGCAACTGCGCCGGGCGGTAGGAGTAGTAGGTGAAGAGGAAGTCCTCCACCGGATGCCGGGCGCCGGTGCGGCGGCGGGCCAGGTGCGGGTCCAGCCAGGTCGCCACCCGCGCCGCGTGGGCCGCCCGCCGGGCCTGCCAGTCGGCCGCGTCGAGGGCGGCGGGGGCGAGGGCGGCGGTCACACCCCTCAGGGTACGACCGCCGCCCGCCCCCGGTCAGGGCACGTCCACCCGGACCCCGGCGGAGAACACCCCGCTGCGCAGCTCCAACTGCTCCGGCTTCTGCATGCCGTGCACGGTGAAGACCAGCGGCAGCACCACCCGGCTGCCCGCCGAGACGGGCTGGGCGAAGACGTCCCGCCCCAGGTTCGCCAGCCGGGTGGCGTCCTCGTCGGTGCTCACCCAGGTCCCACCGGGCAGGTACGCGCGCTGGAGCTGACCGTGCCAGCTCTGCTGCTCCGGGGTGACGTTGCGCACCCCGACCGTGGCCTGACACTGCTGGCTGGCCACCTTCGCGGTGGCGCAGACGACCCGGTAGACGGTGAACTCGAACGCCTTCTCCCGCAGCGGGGTGCCGACGGGACCGGTCATGGTGGTGCCCGTCCACGCCCCGGCGGTCGGCTGCTTGGTGGTGTCGATGGCGGCGACCTGGCGGGTGGCCGTCCAGGCGGCGGCGAAGACCACCCCGGCCAGCACCGTCGCGGCCACCCCCACCACCAGCCACACCGACGGGCTGCGGCGTCGCCCGACCTGTCCGGGCACGGCGGGGCGCGGGTACACCGTCCCGCCACCCGGGGTCGCCGGGCCGCCCGCGTACGGCGGGGTGCCGGCCGCCACCGGCGCGGTGCCGGTCGGCTCGATCCCGCCCGCCCGTCGCCGGGCCCGCCGCCACCACCAGAGCGCGCCGGCCAGCAGCGCCAGCACCACCAGGGCCGCGCCGAGCAGGATCGGCGGCTGTCGCCAGGTCGGCGTCGCGGGCACCACCGCCTCCGGGGTCGCCGCGCTGTGCCAGGTTGCGGTCGCGCAGTCGTACGGCTGGTCGCCGTCACCGGCGTAGGCGCAGGCCGGCGCGGTCAGCGCCTGGCCCGGCGCGGCGGCGGCCAGGGCGGTGTCCAGGGTCCGGGTCGCCCCGGCCGGCAGGACGAGCCGCCAGGTGACCTCCCCGCCCGAGCCCGCCCCGCCCGGTCGGGTGACCAGGCCGCCCGCGCTGACCGCGGTGGTCGAGGTGCCGGCCGGCAACTCCTGCCGGACCATCGTCTGCACCGCCGAGCCGCCCGTGTTCCGCACCATGATCCGGTAACCCGGCACCACTGTCGCGGCGGGTGCCACGGCCACGGTGACCTGCGGCGCCGGCCGGGGCGCGCCCGGGTTGCCGGCGGTGGTCATCCCGGGGGCGGGCGCGGTCGGGGTGACCGGCACGACC